>NZ_DCYC01000086.1:42353-50513 GCF_002330965.1 Arsenicicoccus sp. UBA2120 | reverse complement strand
CATCGCCGGCTTCGTCAAGGTCGCGGACGCCATGCTGTCCCTCGGCGTCATCTGACCCGGCCATCAGGTCGCTGGGCCGCCCAGTCCTTCCCGCGGGCCCGCCGGGAGGCGGGCGAGCCGGTACGGTGGGCGCCGTGACCACCCCCACCACGCCCAGCCGCCCCGCTGCAGCACCGTCGTCCCACCGCTGGTGGCAGGCCTCCCCGCCCGCCAACCTCGCCGCCGTCGCGCCCGAGGTCGCCCGCCGCACCCCCGCCAAGGTGGTGGCCCGCAGGCGCCGGGGCAAGGAGTGGCACCCGGTCACGGCCACCCAGCTGGCGGCCGAGATCGCCCAGCTGGCCAAGGGATTCGTCGCCGCGGGGGTGCAGCCGGGGGACCGCGTCGCGATCATGAGCCGCACCCGCTACGAGTGGATGGTCGTCGACGTCGCGCTGTGGACCGCAGGGGCGATCCCGGTCGCGGTCTACGACTCGTCGTCGGCCCCGCAGCTGGAGTGGATCCTTGAGGACTCCGGCGCGGTGGGTGTCGTGGTCGAGGGTCGTGACGGGGTCGCGATGGTCGAGCAGATCGCGTCACGGCTGCCCGACCTGGTCCACCGCTGGAGCATCGACGACGCCGACGGCGCGACGAGCCTGGACTCCCTCGGGACCCGCGCGGCCGCGGTCGAGGACGCCGAGCTGGACCGTCGCCGCGAGGCGCTCACCCGCGACGACGTCGCCACCTTGATCTACACCTCCGGCACGACCGGGCGCCCCAAGGGGTGCGAGCTGACGCACGACAACCTCCTGCGCGAGGCGGAGCTGGCGGTCGGGCGGCTGCCCGAGCTGTTCGACGGCGAGGACGCCTGCTGCCTGTTCTTCCTGCCGATGGCGCACGTGCTGGGGCGGCTCATGGAGGTGGCCTTCCTGCTCGACGGCACCACCGTCGGCCACAGCGACCCCGGCCGCGTCACCCTCGACCTCGCCACGCTGCGCCCGACCTTCACGGTCGCCGTGCCGCGCATCTTCGAGCGCATCTACGACGGCGCGCAGCGCAAGGCCACCAAGGACGGCAAGGGTCGCATCTTCGACGCGGCCACCGCGACGGCGATCCGCTGGAGCAAGGCGCGCGAGGCCGGCCGCGTCGGCCCGATCCTGGCGGCGCAGCACGCAGTGTTCGACCGCCTCGTCTACGCCAAGATCCGCGAGCTCTTCGGCGGGCGGGTGCGGTATGTCGTGAGCGGGGGCGCGCCCCTGGGGGAGCGGCTCGGCCACTACTTCCACGGCATCGGCGTGACCGTGCTCGAGGGCTATGGCCTCACCGAGACGACGGGCGCGGCGACCGTCAACACCGCGGCCGAGATGCGCATCGGGTCCGTGGGGCGGCCGCTCCCGACCTACGACGCCCGGGTCGACGCCAAGGGCGAGCTCCTCGTCCGGGGCCGCCACGTCTTCCGCGGCTACTGGCACAACCCCGAGGCCACCGCCGACGTGCTCGACAGTGACGGATGGTTCCGCACCGGCGACCTCGCCCGCATCGACGAGGACGGCTACGTCCACATCACGGGTCGGGTCAAGGAGATCATCGTCACCGACTCCGGCAAGAACGTCTCGCCCGCACCCCTCGAGGACGTCATCCGCTCCCACCGGCTCGTGTCACAGGCCGTGGTGGTGGGCGACGCCCGGCCCGCGATCGGGGTGCTGATCACCCTCGACGAGGAGGCGGTCGCCGAGTGGCTGCGCGACCAGGGACGCCCCGAGGTGCCCGTCGCCGAGCTGGTGGACGACCCGGCCCTGCGGGCAGAGCTGCAGCGCGCGGTCGATGCCGCCAACGCGACGGTGTCCCACGCCGAGCGGATCGCCCGCTTCGGCATCCTGCCGGTTGAGCTGACCGAGGAGGGTGGGCACATCACCCCCACGATGAAGCTGCGCCGGGGTGCGGTCACCTCGCAGTTCGCCGACCAGATCGACGCGCTCTACCGCCGCGGCTGACGGCCCGCGCGGCGACACGCAGTGCCATGACGTATGCCGCAGGGTGATCGCGGCCCCCGTCTGGCGCTGCCAACCTGTGAGGTGTCTCCGCATCTGCGGCCTGACCCCAACCCTACCCTCACGTAAGGGTAGGGTTGGGGCTGTCGTCATGCCCGCCGTCCACCGCCTAGGAGCCACCGCCGTGACCCGGTCCAACGCCTTCCGGCCCCCGTGGGACGCACCCCAGCCCCAGCCGGCCGAGCCCATCGCCTCCGATGCCCGTGTCCCCGCCGAGCGCCGCTGGGTCGAGTGGCTCGCCCGCCGTCACCCGATCGTCGACGTCCTGCGCGAGGACCGACAGCGCAACGACGGCATCTCGTCGCCGGGATTCCAGGCCGTCGCGTCGCAGCGGCTGGCCCGGTGGGCGGCCTCCGCGGAGGCCCCGCGATGGGCGCGAGGACCGGTGGGTCGCGCCGCTCGTGCGGGGCAGTGGGTGGCCCGGTCCGTCTACGGCATCGAGATCCCGGCCGAGGTGAGCCTCGGTCGTCGCGTCCGGGTCGCCCACCAGAGCGGCATCGTCGTGCACCGCGACGCGGTGATCGGTGACGACGTCACGCTGCGGCAGAACGTCACGATCGGCCTGCACCGCGACGACGTCGAGGACCAGGCCCGCAACGTGCCGACGATCGGGGACGGCGTCTCCCTCGGCGCGGGCGCCGTGGTCGTCGGACCGGTCGACGTGGGTGCCGGTGCTCGGGTGGGCGCCAACGCCCTGGTCACCGAGGACGTGCCGGCCGGGGGCAAGGCCGTGCTGCCCAAGGGCGTCGTGACCGGCCCGGACCGGCTGGCCGCGACGCCGCGCGCCTCCTGATCCCGGGCCGCTCGCGCGGGCGCCGATCCGATCAGGACGTCAGGCCTTGGCGCGAGCCGTGGCCTGTCCGAGGCGCTGACCCAGGTGCTTGGCCGCCGACAGCCGCTGCTCGATCTCGGCCAGCGCCGTCGTGACGTCCGACCGGCACTCGGCGACGGTGGCCACGTCGTCGTCGGTGCCCTCGCCGTTCTCCAGCGCGAGGCAGGCGTCGACGATCGGGCGGATGCGCTCCAGCGGGAGGCCGATGATCTTGAGGTCCATCACCAGCCGCAGCCGCTCGACGGCCTCGGCGCCATAGATGCGGAAGCCGCCGTTGGTGCGTCCGCGGGGCGTCACGAGCCCCAGGTCCTCGTAGTGCCGGATGGACCGCAGGCTGAGCCCCGTGAGGTCGGCGACGTCCCCGATGTGCAGGGGACGGTCGGGGACAGGCCCGGACAGGGGCGAGATCAGCATCGAGGACTCCGGGACGTGGCTGGCAGGGTGGCTGGCTAGGAATCCTAGCCGTCGTCAGCCCCAGACCCCCGACGATCCCCGGCGGTGGCTGTCGACCAGGTGGGTGTCGACGATGCCGATGGCCTCCATCAGCGCGTGCATCGTCGTGGGTCCGACGAAGGTGAATCCCTTGCGCTTCAAGGCCTTCGACAGGGCCAGGGACTCCGGTGTCGTCGTGGGGAGCTCGGCCAGGGTGCGCGGGGCGGGGGTGGAGGCCGGCCGGTGGGCCCAGACGAGCTCGGCCAGCCCGCCCTCCGCGCGCAGGGTGACGGTGGCGCGGGCGTTGGTGATGGTCGCCTCGACCTTGCGGCGGTTGCGGACGATCCCGGCGTCGCCCATCAGCCGTTCGACGTCGCTCTCGCCGTAGGCCGCGACCGTGTCGGGGTCGAAGTCCGCGAAAGCGCTGCGGAACGCCGGTCGCTTGCGCAGGATCGTCGACCACGAGAGGCCGGACTGGAAGGCCTCGAGGCTCAGCCGCTCGAAGACCCCGCGCTCGTCGCGGACCGGCATCCCCCACTCGGTGTCGTAGTAGTCGCGCAGCAGCGGGTCGGTGGCCGCCCACGGCGGGCGCGCCAGGCCGTCCTCACCGATCACGATCTCGCTCAACGACTCTCCTCAGGGGCCGGTATGCCGGTCCGCCGGCGTGGCAGCGGCGGACTCCATCGCCAGCAGCCACTGCTTGGCCTCGGCCCCACCACGATAGGCGCCGCTCGTGCCGTCGCTGCGGACGACGCGGTGGCAGGGCACGAGGATGGGCACGGGGTTGGTGGCGCAGGCCGTGCCCACCGCCCGCACCGCCCCGGGGCTGCCGGCCGCGGCGGCGACCCCGGCGTAGGACCGCGTTGCGCCATACGGGATCTCGCGCAGCCGGTCGAGGACGTCGCGGCGAAATCCCTTGGCGAGCGCCAGGTCCGCGGCGACGTCGAAGTGGTCGCGGCGCCCGGCGAAGAAGTCGTCCAGCTCCCGGGCGACGTCGTCGAGCGTCGAGCCTGCCGGCAGCACGCGCGGGCCCAGGCGCCGGGCGAGGTCGTCGACCACCGCGTCGAACCCCTCGTGCGCGAAGGCGACCCGGGCGACCCCTCGCGGCGTCGCCGCCACCAGCAGCGGCCCGACCGGGCTGTCGATCGTGCGGTGACGCACGTCCAGGGTCCCCTCGAGCAGGGCGCGGGAGGACAGGGCCGCGGTGAGCCGGGCGAGGTCGGCCGTCTCGTCAGCCTGGCCCGTGGCGTCGGCTCCGGCCTCCAGCAGCGTTCGCAGGTCGGTCATCTCGGGTCCTCGTCTCGGTCGTCGTTGGCCAGCAGGGGATAGGTGCGCCGCAGCGCCGCGATGCCGTCGGCGCAGGCGCGGCGGGTGGCGGCCGGCGTGCTGCCGAGGATGACGGCGACCTCGGCGTGCGGGATCCCGGCGAGGTGGTGGTAGGCCACCGCCTGGCGCTGCCGGTCCGTCAGGGTGGCCAGGGCGGCCCACAGGTCGGGGTCGTGGTCGTGCGGGTTCCCGTGGCGCGCAGGGCGGTCCGGGACGTGCTCGGTCGGGGTGCTGCGAGCGGCCTTGCGCACCAGGTCGATCGCCTTGCGGTGCGCGATCGTGACGAGCCACGCCTCCACGTTGGCGTCCGCGTCGAGCCGCGGCCAGGCGCGCAGGGCCGCGAGAAAGGTCTCGGACCAGGCGTCCTCGGCCTCGACCGGCCCCACCACGGCCCGGCAGACCCGCAGGACGGTGGCCCCGTGGGCGGTGACCACGTCCTCGAAGGGCTCGCTGCGCGGCATACGAGATCGGCTGCCGCTCAGAAGAGCCGGCCGGTCACGGACGCCGCCGGCTCCTCGTGCGCGAGCAGCCAGCGCTTGCGCTCGAGCCCCCCGGCATAGCCGGTCAGGGAGCCGTCGGACCCGATGACGCGGTGGCACGGGACGACGATGGAGATCGGGTTGGCGCCGTTCGCGTTGCCGACCGCCTGGGCCGCGCCCGGCTGGCCGAGAGCCCGGGCGAGCTGCCCGTAGGACCGCGTCTCGCCGTAGGGGATCTCGCGTAGCTGCGCCCACACGCGCTGCTGGAAGCCGTCCCCGGGGGGAACCGTGGCGAGGTCGAAGGTCGTCCGCTCGCCGCCGAAGTACTCACCCAGCTGGGTTCGTGCCCGGGTGAGCAGCGGGTCCTTGTCCGCCCGCTCGCCGTGCTCGGTGACGGCCGGAGCGCGCCCGTGCCGCTCGAAGTAGAGCGCGATCAGGGCGTCGTCCTCGGCGACCGCGGTCAGCGGCCCGACCGGGCTGTCGATGATCGTGTGGCGACGCATGCTGCTCCTCGGGCTGGGGCTCATCACACACCGTAGACGCCCCGACCCCCCGATCCGTGAGCCCTCACGCCCGATAGGTCTGGGCGACGCCGTGCCAGGCCAGCTCGGCCAGCTGGTGCGTGAGCTCGGCGCGCGTCAGGCGGGTCGCGGGATCGGCCGCGAGCCAGTCGTCCGCGCAGGCCTGCACCGATCCGACCAGCGCCACGGCCCAGACGTGGGACACCGCCGGGGTGGTCGCCTCGTCGAGGGTCGCGGCCACTGTGGCCGCCACCTGGCTGGTGATGCCGGGGACCGGGTCGTCGTCGAGGGGGCCGTCGACCAGCGGACGTCGTATGACGAAGCGGTACAGCTCGGGGTCGCGCTCCACCAGGCGCAGGTAGGCGTCGATCACGGACTCCAGCACCTCGCGCTGCGACGCGTCGGCGTCCAGCGACGAGCGGACCCGCCCCACGATCTGCCCCTCGACGCGCTGCGCCACGGCGCGGTACAGGCCGGTGCGGTCCTCGAAGTGCCGGTAGATCACGGTCTTGCTGGTCCCCGCCTGGGCGGCGATGTCGTCGAGCCCGACCCCCGCGCCGTGCTGCCGGATCGCGCGGACGGTGTGGTCCACGAGCTCGACCCGTCGCTGCCGGCGGTGCTCCTCCCACCGGGATGCCCGCCCGTCGACGCGTCCGACGCCGTCGCCAGGGTGGGGAGTGTCGCTCGTCATACGCCAGAAATTATCAGGTGATCAAGGTATCGGGTACTCAAGGTATCGGTTAGATTGGCAACAGCGTCAGACCCATCTCGCACAGGAGCACCCATGACGACCACCCGTCGCGTCGCCGTCCTCGGCGGCAACCGCATCCCCTTCGCCCGGTCCAACGGCGCCTACGCCAAGGCCTCCAACCAGGACATGCTCACCGCCGCGCTGGACGGGCTCGTCGCCCGCTACGGCCTCGCGGGCGAGCGGCTCGGCGAGGTCGCCGCCGGCGCGGTCATCAAGCACTCGCGCGACTTCAACCTCACGCGTGAGTCCGTGCTCGGCACCCGGCTGTCGGCGCAGACCCCGGCCTACGACCTGCAGCAGGCCTGCGGCACCGGTCTCGAGGCCGCCATCCTGGTCAGCAACAAGATCGCCCTCGGGCAGATCGAGGTCGGCATCGCCGGCGGCGTCGACACCACCTCGGACGCGCCGATCGTCATCAGCGAGGGCCTGCGTCGCAGCCTGCTGTCCGCCATGCGCGCCAAGACCCCGATGGCCCGCGCCAAGGCCTTCGCCGGCCTGCGCCCCCAGCACCTGGCCCCCGTCGCCCCGCAGAACGACGAGCCCCGCACCGGCCTGTCGATGGGCGAGCACATGGCCCAGACCGCCAAGCGCTGGGGCATCACCCGCGAGGCGCAGGACGAGCTGGCCGCCGCCTCGCACCACAACCTCGCGGCGGCCTACGACCGCGGCTTCTTCGACGACCTGATGACGCCGTTCCTGGGCCTCACCAGGGACAACAACCTGCGGCCCGACTCCTCGGTCGACAAGCTCGCCACCCTCAAGCCGGTCTTCGGCAAGGGCGAGGGCGCCACCATGACCGCCGGCAACTCCACCCCGCTCACCGACGGCGCCTCGGCGGTGCTCCTCGCCAGCGAGGACTGGGCGCGCGAGCACCGCCTCGAGCCCCTCGCCTGGTTCGTCGACGGCGAGACGGCGGCCGTCGACTACGTGCAGGGTGACGAGGGCCTGCTCATGGCCCCGGCGTATGCCGTGCCCCGCCTCCTGGCGCGAAACGGACTGAGCCTGCAGGACTTCGACTTCTACGAGATCCACGAGGCCTTCGCCTCCACGGTGCTGTCCACGCTCAAGGCCTGGGAGGACAAGGACTTCTGCCGGGAGCGGCTCGGCCTGGACGCGCCGCTCGGCTCGATCGACCGCAGCAGGCTCAACGTCAACGGCTCGTCGCTCGCGGCCGGCCACCCCTTCGCGGCCACCGGTGGTCGCATCCTCGCCAGCCTGGCCAAGATGCTGCACGAGCGGGGCTCGGGCCGCGGCCTGATCTCCATCTGCGCGGCCGGTGGCCAGGGCGTCGTCGCGATCGTGGAGGCCTGAGATGGCTGACCAGTACTCCGACTTCATCAACACGCCCTTCGGCAAGAACGTCGCCAAGCGGCTCGGCCTGCCCGCCCCCGTGCGCCTGCGGCGCTACGAGCCTGGCCAGATCCTCTGCGAGTCACCGGTGCTCGTGACGGGGACGGGCTCGTATGTCGCCAGCGTGCGCTCCCTGCTCACCAATGCCGCTGTGTCCGTGGTGGACTCGCTGGAGGAGCTGGGCGACGGCCGCCTCGGTGGCGTCGTGCTCGACCTGTCGGACGCGCGTCACCCCTCCGACCTCGCCGTGCTGCGCGAGCTGGGCGCCCCGGCCGTCAAGCGGCTCGGTCGCAACGCCCGCGTCGTCGTGATCGGCACGGACCACACGCAGCTCAGCGACCCCGTGCAGGTGGCGACCCAGCGCGCCCTCGACGGGTTCACCCGCTCCCTGGCCAAGGAGCTGCGCGCCGGCGCCACGGCCAACCTCGTCCTCGGGCCGGTC
>NZ_DCYC01000086.1:4960-42186 GCF_002330965.1 Arsenicicoccus sp. UBA2120 | reverse complement strand
GCCAACGTCGGCGAGGCCGTGCGGTTCTTCCTCTCCGGCCGGTCGGCGTTCGTCGACGGGCAGCCCGTGCGGGTGAGCAGCGCTGCGGCGCAGGCCAACCCGACGGTCGACCGTCCTCTCGACGGCCAGGTCGCCGTCGTGACCGGCGCGGCGCGAGGCATCGGCGCGGCCATCGCGCGCACCCTGCACCGCGATGGCGCGACGGTCGTGTGCGTCGACGTGCCCGCGGCCGGCGAGGCTCTCGCGCAGGTCGCGGGCGAGGTCGGTGGCACGGCGCTGCAGCTCGACGTCACGGCCGAGGACGCAGGCCGCCGCATCCTCGACCACGCCTGCGGTCGCCACGGCGGGCTCGACATCGTGGTGCACAACGCCGGCATCACCCGCGACAAGCTCTTCGTCAACATGGACGAGTCCCGGTGGGACAGCGTGATGGCCGTCAACCTCGCCTCGATCGTGCAGATGAACGAGACCCTCCTCGGCCCCGACGGTCTGGGCGACGGCGGCCGCATGGTGTGCCTGTCCTCGCAGTCCGGTTTCGCGGGCAACCGCGGGCAGACCAACTACTCGGCCACCAAGGCCGCCATCATCGGCCTCGTCAGCGCCCTCGCCCCGCAGGTCGCCGAGCGCGGCATCACCGTCAACGGTGTCGCCCCCGGCCTCATCGAGACCGAGATGACCGGCAGGATGCCGTTCGCCACGCGCGAGGCGGCCCGCCGCCTGTCCTCGCTGCAGCAGGGCGGCCTGCCCGTCGACGTCGCCGACACGATCGCCTGGCTGGTCCAGCCCGCGTCGGCCGGGGTCACCGGCCAGGTCATCCGTGTGTGCGGCCAGAACATGATCGGGGCGTGACGGCCGTATGACGACCGACCAGCCCGTCGTCGCCACCGAGGAGATCCGCGAGTCCCCGTCCCTGGTGCGCTCGCTCGTGCGCGGCGCCCTCACCGCCAAGGGGCGCGACGGCGAGCTGACCACGCGACGCCTGGTGCGCCGTGGGGTGCCGGTCGACCGCGGTCACCTCGCGGACTACCAGAGGCTCGTCGGGGCGGCGGGCGGGGACGTCCTGCCGCACGCCTACCCGCACCTGCTGGGCTTCCCCCTGGCCGCAAGGCTCATGTCCGACAGGGACTTCCCCCTGCCCATGCCGGGTCTCGTGCACGTCGAGAACGCCACGACCGTGCACCGCACCCTGACCGCCGACCAGGCCTACGACGTCACCGTGTGGGCCGAGTCGCTGCGCCCGCACACCAAGGGGCGGCTCGTCGACCTGGTGACGCTCGTGGAGGTCGACGGCGAGGCCGTCTGGCAGGAGACCAGCACCTATCTGCAGCGCGGGGCCGGCGAGGCCGATGCCCCGCGTGGCGCCGCGGCCCCCGGCATACCCGCTGGAGACCCGTGCGCCCGGTGGAGGCTGGCCGACGACCTGGGCCGCCGCTATGCCGCGGTGTCCGGGGACGTCAACCCGATCCACCTGCACCCGCTGACGGCCAGGGCGATGGGCTTCCCGAGGGCCATAGCCCACGGCATGTGGACCGGTGCGCGCACCATCGCCGCGCTCGGGCCGCAGAGCACGGGCCCGAGCCGGTCGCACGTCTGGTTCCGCAAGCCGGTCCTGCTGCCGACCACCGTGGACCTCGTCGTGGACCGGTCGGGCAGCGCGCAGGACGCGGCGCTGCGCTCGACCAAGAAGCCCGAGACCATCCACCTCGTGGCCACCCTGGAGGCCTGACGCTCGTCCGCGTGCTGCGGCGATGGCGCGGGGTTGCGCCGTATCTAGATATGGCGTGTACTTAGGTACGTGACGGACGACGTCTCGCGCTGGCCGCTCCCCTGGGTGCGGGCCCTCCTGGAGCCCGCGATCCTGGGCGTGCTCAGCGCCGGACCGGGGCACGGCTACGCCATCGCGGCGTCGCTGGAGGCCGCGGGGCTCGGCCGTCTCAAGGGGGGTTCGCTCTATCCCGTGCTCGCCCGGCTCGAGGAGCGCGGCGACGTCACGACCACGTGGACCCCCGGCGAGAGCGGGCCCGGTCGGCGCAGCTACACGCTGACCGAGCAGGGGACGGCCCGTCTCGCCGACGATCTCGCCGCGCTGGGTGACCTGCAGGCCACCCTCACGCGGCTCGCTACCGAGGGGGAACGATGAGCAGCACGCAGCAGCCCGACGTCCTGGCCGTCCTCGACGGCTTCCGTGAGGCGCGGGGGAGCGCCGACGACCGGGCCTGGGCGGAGCGGGCGTACTACCGCCTCTTTCGCGACGACGTCCGGTCGAGCGCGGCGGCCCGGGCGCTGGACCAGGCGCTGGACCTGGTCCGCGAGTCCGGCGAGGGGCCGGAGGAGCTGTTCGGGTCGGCGGACGAGTGGGCCGAGGAGCAGCGGGCGCGGTGGAGCGAGGCGGGATCGGACGTCACCGACGACAGCGGGGCGCAGCTGCGGGACGTCCCGGTCATCGCCTCGGTCGGCGCCGTGGTCGTCACGCTCCTGCTGGGCGTCGTGCACGCGCTGTCCGGGGAGTGGGAGGTGACCTACACGATCGGCCTGGTCACCATGCCCTTCACGATCTCCGCCGCCGCCCTCCTCAGCCTGTGGACCTACGAGCGGCTCCTGCGCCGTCGCCGCGTCGCGGTCGCCGCGGCCGGGGCGCTGGGCACGCTGCTCGTCTGCGCCGTCGCGATCGCCCTGGCCTTCGCGACCGGCAACCCCCACCCGATCGCCCACGCGTCCGTCCTGTGGTTCGTCCCGCTGCTGGCCGCCTACGCCGGGCTCGCCTGGGTGCTGGGCAAGGTCGTCCCGGACGCTCCCGCTGCGGCGCCCGCGAGCCGGCGCCGGCTGGTCGACGAGGACTGGGCCGCCGAGCTGGCCCGCGTCCTCCGGTCCCGGGGCGACGTGACGGAGGACCGCGTCCGCACCATCACCGAGGAGGCGCGAGCCCACGCCGCGCAGGCGGGCTCGACCCTGGACGACGAGTTCGGGACGCCCGGTGCCTACGCCCAGCGGATCGCCCGCGACCCCCGGGTGCGGGCCCGGCGCGGCATCGTCGCCCGGCTCGCGCTGCTCGGGATCTGGGTGTGGCTGCTCCTCGACGCCGGCCTCGGTGGCGAGTCCGCCTGGACGATCGGGTGGCGGAGCCTGCTCCTGCTGGTCCTCGTCGTCGAGGCGGTGCGCGTCTGCTGGCGCTACCGCGCGTTGCTGACGTCCGGCCGCGTCAACGACCGCTGATGCTCGAGTAGGGGATCCGCTTGATCTCGCGCACCTCCCCGACCGTGCCCCACTCGTCCCGGCCGAGCCGGGCGAGGGGCGCGAGGTCACGGATCCGGGCGTGCGGGCTGTCGGGGCGGCTGAGGTCGAGGACGTCCTCGTCGACGGCGACGTGCTGCACGGCGCCGATCACGACCGTCGAGTCGCCGAGCGTCACCGCGGCGTGCAGCCGGCACTCGATGGCGACCGGTGACGCGGCCAGGCGGGGCACCGAGACGGTCGCGCTGGGCTCCCGCTCGAGCTCGAGCGCCTCGAGCTCGCTCACCTCCGCCGGGTAGTCCGTCCCCGATGCGTTGCCCACCTCGACATGCCGCTCCCCGAGCAGGTGGACGACGAACTCGCCGGTCTCACGGACGTTTCGCAGGGTGTCCTTGACCCCCACCGAGGTGAACTGCACCATCGCCGGGTCCACGCACGACACGGTGTAGAACGAGTGCGGCGCGAGGTTGTCCACGCCCGCGGCGGACCGTGAGGTGACCCAGGCGATCGGCCGCGGGACGATCACCGACGTCAGCAGGCGATAGAGGCCGCGGTTGGGGAGGGCACCCTCGCCGTGGACCGGGAAGTCGTGACGCATGCCGCCACCCTAGGGCCGCGGTGCCGGACCACGCCCGTCCGCCCCGGCTAGAGTCGCCGCCATGGAGACCCTCGACCACGACGGCGGACCGGTCGTCACCTCGACCCCCGACCTCGTCCGACGCCTGGCGGAGGCCATCGACGGACCCACCCGCCGCAGGGCGCGCGCCTTCGAGGTGGTGCTCGTCGTCCTGGCGGTCGTCGCGGCGGTGGCCGTGGCACTCTCGGGCGGATCGACCTCCTGGTGGCTGGCCCTGGCGCCCGTCATCCTGGCGCTGGTCCTCGTGGCGGCCGACGTCGGTCGCCGCCGGCGGGTCACCTCGGCCCTCGGGGGGCAGGAGCGCTTCGCGCTGCGGTATGACGCCCCCGCCCGCCTCGTCCGGTTCCCCATCTCGGGGACGGAGCACCCGCTCGACCGCTTCCGCCGGGCCCGGGTCACCGACGACGGCGTGCTCGTCCTGGAGCGCCGCGACAACACCCGGACCCCGCTGCCCGTCGACGCGATCCCCGCCGATCAGCGCGATTCCCTCCTCGCCGACCTCGCCGGCTGACCCTCGCCGCCCCACCTGGTCACGGGGTCAGGTGTCGCCGAGGTGCTTGAGGGCCTCGCGGACCGAGAGCGGGGACAGGCGCGTGCGCCGGGTCGCGACATACGTCCGCACCCAGGCGGGGTCGACCCGGGCGTGCTGGCGCAGCGCCCACCCGATGGCCTTGCGGATGAAGAACTCGCGGTCACCGAGGTTGGCGTCCAGGCAGTCCTGCAGGAGCTCGACGTCGGTGCGTCCCTTGCTGTCGAGCTGGCCGATGATCGAGGCGCGGCGCAGCCAGAGGTCGTCGGACGTCGACCAGGCGCGCAGCCGTGATGCGAATCCCGGCTCGGCGCGCAGGATCTCGCCGACCACGGGCGTGGTCGCGTCGACGACGTCCCACCACGCACCGGTCGTGATGAGGTGCTCGAGCAGGGGAGCTAGGCCGCTGTCGCGCCACTCGCGGTAGGCGCGGTGCCGGAGCAGCTCGATCGCGGTGTACCGCTCCTCTCGGTGGGTCGCCTCGTCCCACACCCGGCGGACGGTCGCCTCCCACTCCTCGCGCGTGGTCAGCCGGTGCGCCGCGAGGACGGGACGGGTCACGAGCCGGCGCTCCGGCGAGGTCAGCCCGTGGAACGGCATCGCCGACCTCATGTAGCGCTGCTGCGCCGCCGCCCGCTCCGGGTCTGCGTGCGCGGCGAGGAGGGACCGGACCTCGAGGACCAGGGCGTCGGCGTCGCTCACGGCGCCAGCGTAGCCACCAGCGGCCGGACGGTCCTGCGCGAGGTGGCGACCACGGGTGCCGCGGTCAGTGAGGGCCGCCGGGCCGCCACTGGTCGGGGTCGGGCACGCCCGCCGAGATGATCGACCCGTCCGTGCGCAGGTCGCCGATCACCGGGTGCGAGCCCTGCAGGCTGGCGCGTCGCTCTCCCTGCCCGTCGAGCGGGACGGTGACGGGCGAGCCGGCGGTCACGGCATACGGCACCCCCCGGACCGACAGGTCGACCTGGGTGCCCTCCTCGACCTCGAAGGCGATCGACTCCTGCCGCACGGTGACGCGGATCCTGGTGCCGCGCACCCGGATCGGGAAGGTCAGCTGGGGCCAGGCGTCGGGCATGCGGGGGTCGAAGGACAGCTCGCCGTGGTAGTCGCGCATGCCGGCGAAGCCGTAGACCAGGGCGTTCCAGACGCCGCCGGCGGACGCGATGTGCACGCCGTCGGAGGTGTTGCGGTGCAGGTCGGCGAGGTCGACGAACAACCCGGAGTAGAAGTACTTGAGCGCCATGTCGGCGTACCCGACCTCGGCCGCGATGATCGACTGGACGACGGCGGACAGGGTCGAGTCACCGGTGGTGATCGGGTCGTAGTAGTCGAAGTCGCGGCGCTTCTCCTCGAGGGAGAAGCGGTCACCCTGCAGGAACAGCGCCAGCACGACGTCGGCCTGCTTGAGCACCTGGAAGCGGTAGATCACGAGCGGGTGGTAGTGCAGGAGCAGCGGCCGCCGGGCGGGGTCGGTGCGGGACAGGTCCCAGACCTCGCGGTCGATGAAGTGGTCGTCCTGCGGGTGGATGCCCAGCTCGTCGTCGTAGGGGATCTCCATGTGCTCGGCGCAGGCCTGCCACTCGACGATCTCCTCGTCCTCCAGCCGGAGCCGACGCACGAGGCGGGCATGGCCGGAGGGGTCGTTCTCCTGCAGCTCGCGGACCGCCCGGGCGGCGCGCTCCAGGTTGTCGCGTGCCATGACATTGGTGAAGAGGTTGTTGTTGACCACGGTGGTGTACTCGTCCGGGCCGGTGACCCCGTGGATCTCGAAGGTGCGCTTGCCGTTCTCGCGCCAGAAGCCCAGGTCGGCCCACATGCGGGCCGTCTCGACGAGCACGTCGATGCCGTCGCGGGCCATGAAGCCCACGTCGCCCGTGACGTCGTGGAACTTGCTGAACGCGAAGGCCACGTCGGCGTCGATGTGGTACTGCGCCGTGCCCGCGGCGTAGTAGGCCGAGGCCTCCTCTCCGTTGATCGTCCGCCAGGGGAACAGCGCTCCGCGCTGCGACAGGTCGCGGGCGCGCTCGCGGGCCTTGGGGAGCATCTGCACGCGGGCCCGCAGGGCGTTGCGCGCCACCTCGGGGGAGGTGTAGGTGAGGAACGGGACGACGTAGACCTCGGTGTCCCAGAAGTAGTGGCCCTCGTAGCCGGACCCGGTGACGCCCTTGGCGGCGATGCCCATCTGGTCGGCGCGGGCCGAGGCCTGGGCCAGCTGGTAGAGGCTCCACCGGATGGCCTGCTGCAGGGCCGGGTGACCCTCGATCTCGACGTCGGTGTTGGCCCAGTAGCGCTCCATCCACGCGCGCTGCTGCTCGACGTAGTGGTCGGTGCCGTTCTCGCGCACCCGGTCCAGCGTGCGGCGGCACCGGTCGACGAGCTCGCGCACGGGCACGCCGCGCGACGTGTGATAGCTGACGGCCTTGGTGATCGTGACCGTCTGGCCCTGCTTGGCGTCGACGCGATAGATCTTGCGGCCGCGGTCCTGGTCGCTGTCGATGAGCTCCTCGTATGCCGCCTCGGTCTCGATGGTGTGGTCAGCACCGACGGCGAGGGTCATGCCGGACTGCGCGGTGCGGTAGCCGAGGATCATCCGGCGGTCGCTGTGCCAGTGCGACTGCGGCTCGAGGACCCGGTCCGCGAAGGCCGCCGCCTTGCGGGGGTCGTGGCCCTCGCCCATGGCGGCCGCGCGCACGTGGTACTCGTCCTTGCCGTCCTGCCGGTTGATGATCTGGCTGGACACGACGATGGGGGCGTCGCCCTCGAGCAGGGTCACCTCGAGGGACATGAGGGCGAGGTGGCGCTCGGTGAAGCTGACCATGCGGGTCGAGCAGATCCGCACCCGCTTGCCGGAGGCGGTGCGAACCTCGATGTCGCGGGTCTGCATCCCGGTCCGGAAGTCCAGGGCGCGCTCGTAGTGCACGAGGTCGGCGACGGCCAGCAGCAGCGGCTCGTCGTCGATGTAGAGCTTCATCAGCTTGGCGTCCGGGACGTTGACGATGGTCTGCCCGACCTTGGCGAAGCCGAAGGCCTGCTCGGCGTGCCGGATGTCCCACGTCTCGTGGAAGCCGTTGATGAAGGTGCCGTGCGTGTGCGCCTCGCGCCCCTCGGGCGGGTTGCCGCGCATGCCGAGATAGCCGTTGCCCACGGCGAACAACGTCTCGGTGGTGCCGAGGTCCTCGCCGGAGTACTCGGTCTCGACGAACCGCCACGGCTCGGCGGGGAAGCGGGTGCGGTCCAGGGGGTCGGCCGTCAGGTGCAGGGGTGTCACTGCACCAGCTCCGCGAGGTCGGAGACGACGACGTCGGCCCCGCACGCGGTGAGCCGCTCGACGCCGGCGCCGCGGTCGACGCCCACGACGAGCCCGAAGTCGCCCGCGCGGCCCGCCGCCACCCCGGACTCCGCGTCCTCGAGCACCACGGCGCGCTCGCGGGGCACGCCGAGGCGCTCCGCGGCCGCGAGGAAGGTGTCGGGGGCGGGCTTGCCGGGCAGGCCGTCGGCCTTGGCGACGACGCCGTCCACGATCACGGGGAAGCGGTCCACGAGCCCGGCGGAGGTCAGGACGGGTCGGGCGTTCTGGGAGGAGGAGACGACGGCGACCTTGGTGCCGATGGCGGCGAGGTAGTCGAGCAGCTGCACCGATCCGGCATACGGCTCGACGCCGTCGCGCTCGAGGACGGTGCGGAAGGCGTCGTTCTTGCCGTTGCCGAGGCCGCAGACGGTCTCGGTGCCGGGCGCGTCGGTCGGCTCGCCCTCGGGCAGCGTGATGCCCCGCGAGGCGAGGAAGGTCCGCACGCCGTCGTAGCGCGGCTTGCCGTCGACGTGGGCGAAGTAGTCCTCGTCGGTGTAGGGCTCGGTGATCCCGCGCGAGGTCAGGTAGGCGTTGAACATCTCGCTCCACGCCCGCATGTGCACGATCGCGGTGGGCGTGATCACGCCGTCGAGGTCGAAGAGCGCAGCGTCATATCGGGTCCAGTCCACCCCTCGAGGGTAGCGAGGATCTGACGCCACTTGAACGATCTAGTCGTGATTGCCCCGCACGAGCGCCCGGGGTCGCTGAGCGTGACGGCCCGCGGCGTGCACAGTGGTCCCATGACGACGACGCAGCGCACCGGGGCGCGGACCGTGGCAGGGATCGAGATGGGCGGCACCAAGGTCGTGTGCGCCGTCGGGGCGGGACCGCAGGACCTGCGCGAGCGCACGGTGATCCCCACGACGAGCCCCGACGAGACGCTCGGCGCCGTCGGCGACTGGGTCCAGGGGCGGCTCGACGCGGGGGAGCAGCCGGCCGCGCTCGGCGTCGCGTCGTTCGGGCCGGTGTGCCTGGACGAGGGGGACCCGGCATACGGCCGGATCACGACGACCCCCAAGCTGGGCTGGGGCGACACCGACGTGGTGGGACGTCTCCGGGAGCGGTTCGGGCTGCCCGTGGGCTGGGACACCGACGTCAACGGCGCCGCGCTGGCCGAGCAGCGCTGGGGCGCGGGGCAGGGGGTCGGCTCGGTCGTCTACCTCACCGTCGGCACCGGGATCGGCGGCGGTGCGGTCCTCGACGGCCGCCCCGTCCACGGCCTGCTCCACCCCGAGATGGGCCACGTCCTCGTCGAGCGGCACCCGGACGACGACTACGCGGGCCGCTGTCCCTACCACGGGCGGTGCGCCGAGGGCATGGCGAGCGGCCCGGCCTTCGCCGACCGGTACGGGACGCGCCTGGAGCTGCTGGACCCCGGCCGCCAGGCCGAGGCGGCGCAGCTCGCCGGCTACTACATCGGCCAGGTGACGGCGGCCCTGGTGCTGATGCTCTCGCCGCAGCGCATCGTCGTCGGCGGCGGCGTGCCGCACCTGACGGGGGCCTTGGAGGCGACGCGCGCGGCCATGGTGGGGAGGCTCGGCGGCTACATCAGCCGTCCCGAGGTCGTCGGTGGTGCAGCGGACTTCGTGGTGCCGCCGGGGCTGGGCGATGACGCCGGGGTGCTCGGCGCGATCGCCCTCGGCCTCGACGTCAACGGCTGAGGAACGGATCCACATCAGTGCTGCACGGGTCGATGACGTCGTCCAGGGAGACGTGGCACGATCTGCGTCGCTGTCGTCAACCGTGCCGAGGAGTCCCGTGAGCCCCCGTCTGCTGTACCGCCGTCTCGCCCAGGCCGAGGTGGTCACCTGGACCCTGCTGATCATCGGCATGGTCCTCAAGTACGTCACGCACACCACCGAGCTCGGGGTGCGCATCGGCGGGATGGTGCACGGGGTGGTCTTCCTCGCCTATGCCCTGGTGACCGTGGTGGTGGCGATCGACCGGCGCTGGCCGGTCGGCACGGCCCTGACCGGGCTGGCGTCGGCCGTGGTGCCCTACGCGACGGTGCCGTTCGAGTTGTATGCCGAACGGCGCGGCCTGCTCGCCGACCGGTGGCGCCTGGGCGCCGGGGCAGAGGCCCCGCGGACGCTGCCGGAGCGGGTCGTGGCCACGGGTCTGGCCCGCCCGCTCCTGGCCGTCGTCGTCGCGGTGCTGGTGGTGGCCGCGGTGGCCGCCGTGCTGCTCTGGCTCGGCCCGCCCGTCCCCCGGCGCTGAGGCGTCACGGGGACCGCCGCACGCCGCGACGGCCTCAGGCGGTCATCGGACCCTGGCGTCGAACGCCCGGGCGTAGGCGTCCTGGCCCTCGGCGGTCGGGTGCATCGACGAGGAGTCGATCGAGACGGACCCGGTGGTCGCCGAGACGGTGCCCTTGACCGGCGTGATCCACGACGAGGTGCCGCTGCACAGCGAGTGGTCTCCGTAGTAGGGGCGCACGTCGGCGACCTGCGCGGGGCGGCCGCGGACGGACCGTGGCGCGTCGAGGATCACCTGGTCGAGGCGGTCGACCGTCTCGGTGAACCACGTGGCGTCAGCCTTGGAGACGTAGAGCGGGACGGTCTGCGTCGGCGCCTCCCGCACGGTCAGCCCGCCGACCCGGCACTCGGTGCCGGCGAAGGTCGAGGACACGAGCTGCGGGTAGGTGCCGAGCACGACCTGGGCGTGCGGGGAGCGCTCGCGGATGTCGGCGATGACCTCGTGCAGGGGCGTGATCGGCAGACCGCCCGGGGTGGTGGCGGTGCCGCGGCCGGCCAGGGCGTCGATGCGGGCGGCCACCGCGCCGGTCAGCGCGGCGTCGGCCGAGCAGTCCTTGCGGGTTGCGCGCTGCTGGTCGCCATACAGGCATGCCGCGAGGACCGAGCCGAAGCCGACGTCGTTGCCACCGATGGTGAGGGTCACGACGTCGGTGCGGCGGTCGACCCGACTGAGCTGGGCGGGCTCGAGGGCGTCCACGGTGACGCGGTTGCCGTTGTGGTCGGGGGCGTAGAGGTCCTGGGTGACCGCGCCCGCGCAGGCGCCGAAGTCGAAGCTGGTGGCGCCCAGGGTCGCGGCGAGCTGCGGGGGATAGGCCCGCCGGGAGCGGTGGCAGCGGTTGGTGGTGGTGTCGGAGCCGGGGAGGTAGGGCCTGACCGCCTCGCCGGAGGAGTAGGAGTCGCCGAGGGCGACGTAGTCGCGCGGGCGCTCGGCCTGGGCCGGGGACGCCGCGACCGCCGTGACGAGGGTCGTGGTGACCGCGGTCGCGGCCGCCAGGGCTGCGAGGCGCGCCGGTCGGGTCGTTCGGCGTGCGGTGGAGTGACGGTGCTGACCCATGGGGGCTCCTCGGGGCGGTCTGGTGGTGGCTGACCGTGACGATAGCGGTCCGTGGTCGGGGGCGGGCCCGTTGCCTGGGATGATGGGGCCATGGGCGATCCCCGACTGATGAGCATGCAGCAGCGCTACGAGACCTGGGCGGACCACGCGAGCGTCCTGCTCCTGGAGACCGCGGCGGTGCACCAGACCGCGGTGACCTACGCCGACCTGGCGGCTCGCGTCCAGGAGCGCTCGGGGGTGAGCACCGAGGTGCCGTTCCGCAGCTGGCTGGGCAAGGTCCTCACCATCGTGGCCGGCCGCACCCGGGAGGCCGGCGAGCCGGAGCTCGTGTCGCTGGTCGTGCAGGCCGACGGGGCGGTGGGCCCGACGTATGACGCGGTCCTGACCGCCTGCGGGGACCAGGCCCCCGGACCGGAGCTGCGCGAGCAGGCCGCCGCCGAGGCGCGGCTGGAGTGCAACCGTCGCTATGCGCCGGGCGTGCCCGAGGACGCCCAGCCGTTCCTGCACCCGGTCACCACCGTCGACACGTCCCCGGTCGCGGACCGTGCGGTGCGTGCTGTGCGGACACCTCGGACACTCAAAGAGCCCAAGGCGCCTCGCGAGCCGCGGGTCCCCAAGGCGCAGCCGGCCCGCCGGGTCAGCAAGGCCGACTCCGAGCCCGCGCCGGTGATCTGCCCGCGCTGCTTCCTGCAGGTGCCGCTCAACGGGATCTGCCCCAACTGCGACTGACCTGACCGCAGCTCCGCTCCTCCTCGAGGGGGAGGCGCGGTGGCCGGATCTCCGCCCTCGGGCCGAGGTGCGGGGCCGTCATCGCTGGTGTGATGGATCCATGGAGACGACGCAGAAGGCCCAGCAGACCCAGAAGCCCCGACAGTCCGAGAAGGCCCGCATGCAGGGCGCCATCGCCGCCTTCACGGCCCCGATCGCGATCCTGATGACCTGCCTCATCACGCTGGTGGCCAAGGGTGAGGGATCGCCCGTGGAGTATGCCGTCCTGGCCCTGGCGCTCGCGGGGCTCGTGGGCACCATGTCCTGGATGCTGAGCCGCCAGCGGGCCGTGCAGTCTCAGCGCTGAGGGTCGGGGCGGCGCGCCGCCGTCACGGGGTCGCGGTCGCGGCCCCGGGTGACGGCCCAGCCGAGCCCGACCACGGCCAGCAGGCCGAGGAAGGACCCGAAGACCCGGGCGAAGCCCGACGGCTCGTGCTCGCGCGGGATGTCATCAGTCATCGCCCCACCGTAGCCCCGCACCGCGTCCTGCTGGCCGGATCGGTCAGCGGCGGCGGTTGGTGCGCGCCGTCGCCTGGGCCGTCCACGGGTCCTCGGGCCACGGGTGCCTCGGGTAGCGGCCCCGCATCTCGGCGCGCACCTGCTGGTAGGGCCCGCTCCAGAAGGACGCCAGGTCGTCGGTGATCGCGAGCGGCCGCTGCGCCGGCGACAGCAGGTGGAAGGTGAGGGGGACCCGTCCGTCCGCGACGGTCGGCGTCGCCGCCCAGCCGAAGCACTCCTGCAGCTTGACCCGCACCGTCGGGCGCGCGGTCGGGTCGTCGTGCGGGGGATAGGTGATACGGACGTGCGAGCCGCTCGCGACGGCGAGTCGCTCCGGGGCCAGCTCGTCGAGGAGGGCCGCCTCCGGCCAGGGCAGCAGTCGACGCAGCGGGTCGGTCAGGTCGAGGCCGCTCGCGGCGGATCCTCGCGCCAGGGTGTCGATCTCGGGTCCGAGCCACGCGTCCAGCCGGTCGAGCAGCCCCTCGTCCGAGACGTCAGGCCAGGGCCCGCCGAGATGAGCGTGCAGCAGCGCCAGGCGATCTCGCAGCGCGGCCGCCGACGGTGACCACGTGAAGATGTCGAGTCCCTTGTCCTGCACGGTTTCTCGGACGGCCTCCCGCAGGGCCGAACGCACGTCGCCCCGCAGCCCTGCGCCGGACGTCGCCACCGGCGTCGAGGTCAGCTCGATGGCGCCGATCGCCCGCACCTGCCGGGCTCGCACGCGTCCGCCGACCAGCTCGGCCCGCACCTCGTCGACCAGCAGGTGGGCGGCGACCAGCTCCGCCGTCGCCTGGTCCAGCGGCGCGGCCAGCCGGACGACGGCGCCGGTCCCCGCAGCGGCACGGCCGGAGGCCCTCGCGACGTCGGCGATCGCCAACCACTCCTGGTGCGCGAGCGGGCTGCCCTGCGGCAGAGCGGCTCTCGTCCCACTGGCCAGCAGATAGGTGTCGCCGGACCGTCGAGCCACGCGGTCGGGGTGCGCCAGCCCGACGACGAGCCCCTCGACCACCCCGTCGTATGTCGTGCCGCCCACCCGATCGGCGGCCAGGGGCTCCAGGCGGCGGGTCTCGCGTCGCCACCGGTCCGAGGCCGGGTGCCCGGACCGCAGGTCGCGCAGCAGGCCCGTGAGATCGCCGGTGGGAGAGCGGATGTCGTCGGACAGCGCGGCTACCACCTCGGCGGCCCGGCGCGGTCCGACCAGCTCGCTGCCGTCGAGCAGGCCGCGAGCGAGCCTGGCGGACACCGGGATCCGCGCGAGCCGGTGTCCCTCGGCGGTCGCCGAGCCGACGGCGTCCACGGCGCCCAGCCGCCGCAGGGTCGTCTCCGCGTCGCGCATCGCCGCAGCTGGAGGGACGGTGGGCAGGTGCAGGCCCTGCCCCCGCGGAGTGCCCCAGCAGGCGAGCAGCAGCGCCGCGTCGGTGAGGTCGCTCGTCGCGATGGCGGGGGTCACGTGCTCGGGCATCCCGGCATACGTGCTCTCGTCGTAGCACCGCACCACCACGCCCGGCCCGAGGCGGGCCGCGCGACCGGCGCGCTGGTCGGCGGAGGCGCGCGAGCAGGTGACCGTGACCAGGCCTGACATGTCCCGGGCGGCGTCCCTGCGTGGCTCCCTGGCGAGGCCGGAGTCGACGACCAGGCGGACCCCGGGGACGGTCAGCGAGGACTCGGCCAGCGAGGTCGAGACGACGATCCGCGGTGGCCCCCCGGCCGGTCGGCCACCCACGGCACGGTCCTGCTCGCGCGGTCCGACCTGGCCGTGCAGCTCGAGCACCTCGGTGCCGCCAGGGCCACCGGTGCGGCCGGTGCCCGTGAGCTCGCGCAGGCGCGACGCGACCTGGCCGACCTCCCAGGCGCCAGGCACGAAGACCAGCGCGTCCACGCCCGGGTCGGAGGCGAGGGCGTCCCGGTGGGCATCGGTCGCGACGTCCGCGACGTGACGCAGGAAGGCGCGCGAGACGCCGCGGTCGTCGGTCCGCGGTCCGGTCCCGGGCCGCCACGCCACGGCGAGCGGGTGCAGTGCCGAGGGGCAGTCGACCACCGGCGCGGCCCCCGACCCGCCCCCGAGCAGCCGGGCGAACATCCCCGCGTCGACCGTTGCCGACATCGCCACCAGCACCAGGTCGTCGCGCAGCTCGCGCAGGTCGGTGAGCAGCCCGACGAGCAGGTCGGTCTCCAGCCCGCGCTCGTGCACCTCGTCCAGCACCACGGCACCCACGCCGTCCAGCGAGGCGTCGGCGAGCAGGCGCCGCAGGAGGATGCCGGGGGTCACGACCTCGATCAGGGCGCCCCGGTCCAGCCGTCGCTCGCCCCGCACGGTCCATCCGACGAGCTCGCCGACGCGGGTCCCCGTCAGCGCCGCCAGCCGGGTGGCCGCAGCCCGCGCGGCGACGCGACGTGGCTGCACCACGACGACGCGACCCGCAGCGCCAGCACCATCCCCGCCACCACCATCCCCGCCACCACTCTTGCGGCTCGCCAGCACCCTGGCGACCACGGGCGGCACGAGCGTCGTCTTGCCCGTCCCCGGCGGCGCCTGCACCACCGCGACACCCGCGGCCAGCGCCTCCTGCAAGGCCGGCACCGAGGCCGCGAACGGCAACCCTGCACCGATCCGGCCGAGGTCCAGCCGGTCGAGACCTGGCAGGCGCAGGGCAGTCATGCCCAGAGAGTAGCCCCCGGTTGTCAGAGTGCTCTCAGGTCGTGCAATATTAAGCACGACATATCCCGTTATTAATGGAGGGGCGATGAGCCTCAAGGACTCTCAGGACACCGGAGCGCTCGTCGAGCACCACCGGATCTCCCGGCGAGACAAGCGATGGTGGATCGCGCTGGCCTGCGTGGTCGTCGGCTCGTTCGCCGTGCTGCTGTGGATGGGGCAGCAGATCAACACGCACAAGCCGCCGATCCCCGCCCACGTCGTCTCCACCGACGGGCAGGAGCTGTTCACCGGCCACGACATCGTCCAGGGACAGCAGGTCTGGGCGTCCCTCGGCGGGCAGGAGATCGGGTCCGTCTGGGGCCACGGGGCCTACGTCGCTCCGGACTGGACGGCCGACTGGCTCCACCGCGAGTCCACGCTGCTGCTCGAGACCTGGACCAAGGCGGAGGGCATGTCGTCCTACGACCAGCTGCCCGTCGAGCGCCAGGCCGCGCTCAAGGCGCGCCTCAAGCAGGCCATGCGCACCAACACCTTCGACGCCCGCACCGAGACCATCTCGCTGTCCCCGGAGCGGGTCCGGGCGTTCGAGTCCAACGCCCAGTACTACGGCTCGATGTTCGCCGGCGGCCACGAGCACTACGCCATCCCGCGCGGCACGCTCAAGGACCCCGCGGCGGCCCGGCAGATGGCGGCCTTCTTCTGGTGGACCAGCTGGTCGTCGTCCACCGACGCCCCCGGCACGGACGTGACCTACACGCAGAACTGGCCGCACGAGCCGCTGATCGACAACGTCCCGCCGCCGGGCAACATCCTGTGGAGCATCATCAGCTTCATCCTGCTCCTGGGCGGCATCGCCGGGCTCGTGTGGTACCACACGTCCCACGCCGAGGAGGACGTGCAGACCCCGGAACTGGCACCCGGCCGCGACCCGCTCCTCGGCTACGCCCCGACCCCGAGCCAGCGCGCGACGCTCAAGTACTTCTTCGTCGTCGGCTTCCTGCTGGTCCTGCAGATCGCCTGCGGCATCGTCAGCGCCCACTACGGCGTCGAGGGCGGTGCTCTCTTCGGGATCCCGATCGACCAGGTCCTGCCGTATGCCGTCGTGCGCACGTGGCACACCCAGCTCGGCATCTTCTGGATCGCGACCGCGTGGCTCGCCACCGGCCTCTACGTCGGTCCCGCCGTCGGCGGTCGTGAGCCCAGGCTGCAGCGGCTCGGCGTCAACGTGCTGTTCGTCGCCCTGCTGATCGTCGTGCTGGGCTCGATGGCCGGCGAGTGGCTGTCGATCAAGGGCAAGATGGGCTACGGCACCGAGCTCACCTTCTGGCTCGGGACCCAGGGCTACGAGTACGTCGACCTGGGCCGCGTCTTCCAGATCGGCCTGTTCATCGGCCTGTTCCTGTGGTTCTTCCTGATGTGGCGCGCCATGGCCCCGGCCCTGCGCCGGGCCAAGGCGACGGGCTCGTCGATCAGCCCCACCGAGGACGCGCCCCTGGCCTCGGGCAGCATGCGCTCCCTCGTGGCGATGCTGCTCATGAGCTGCCTGGCCATCGCCGGGTTCTACGGCGCCGCCTTCGGCATGGGCCACTCCACCCACCTGTCGATCGCGGAGTACTGGCGCTGGTGGGTCGTGCACCTGTGGGTCGAGGGCTTCTTCGAGGTCTTCGCCACGACGGTCATCGCGTTCCTGTTCGCCCGCCTCGGCCTGATCAAGGCGACCACCGGCACCACGGCGGTCATCTCCGCGACGACGATCTTCCTCGCCGGCGGCATCATCGGGACGGCCCACCACCTGTACTTCACCGGCGCCCCGGCCCCGGTCATGGCACTCGGCGCCGTCTTCAGCGCGCTGGAGGTCGTCCCGCTCGCCCTCGTCGGCTTCGAGGCCTTCCGCAACCTGCGCATCCTCAAGGTCAAGGAGTGGGTCTCGGGCTACAAGTGGGCGATCTACTTCTTCGTCTCGGTCTCCTTCTGGAACATGTTGGGCGCCGGGGTCTTCGGCTTCCTGATCAACCCGCCGATCTCGCTGTTCTACGTCCAGGGCCTCAACCTGACTCCGCTGCACGCCCACACCGCCCTGTTCGGCGTCTACGGGATGCTCGGCATCGGTCTCATGCTGTTCTGCGTGCGCTCGCTGATGCCGGGCCACGAGTGGAACGACCGGTGGATCAAGTGGGGCTTCTGGGGCCTGAACGGCGGCCTGCTCACGATGGCCCTGGTCTCGCTGCTGCCGCTGGGCCTGGCCCAGGCCTGGGCGTCGATCGACTCCGGCCTGTGGTACGCCCGCAGCGAGGAGTTCCTCTACACCCCCACGCTGACCTTCGTGCGGTGGCTGCGCGTCCCCGGGGACATCATCTTTGCCCTGGGTGCGCTCGCGATCGGCGTGTTCATGGTCGGCCTGCTCACCGGGAGGTCGCTGCGCGGCCGCTCGGACGAGGTCGAGGCCGGCGACCTGCGCACGACCGACACGGAGCCCGCGCTCCACGAGTGATCAGGGCGGGCCCCGGCGACCACGCGGGTCGCCGGGGCTCCGTCATACCTGAGCGCGCTGAGCCCGCTCACTGCCAGGCGCGCTCTCCCAGAGGGGTGTGGTCCGCCGGCACGCGCTCGCCCTCGGGGACCGGGCCGGGAGCCGTGCCCGCGCCCCACGGCGACCCGCCGAGCTGCTCGCGGCCGCTGGGCTCGAGCAGCCCGGCCAGGTCGGGGCCGAGCGGGACGATGCGCGTGGGGTTCACGTCCGAGTGCACCCAGTAGTAGTGCTCCTTGATCTGCGGGAAGTCCGTCGTGTCGCCGAACCCGGGCGTCTGGAACAGGTCGCGCAGGTAGGCGTGGAGGACCGGCATCTCGGACAGCGTGCTCCGGTTGCACTTGAAGTGGCCGTGGTAGACGGCGTCGAAGCGCACCAGCGTGGTGAACAGCCGCACGTCGGCCTCGGTGATGTGGTCGCCGACGAGGTAGCGCCGGTCGGCGAGGTAGCCCTCGAGCCAGTCCAGCGCGGTCCACAGGCGCTCGTACGCCGCGTCGTACGACGCTTGGTCCGAGGCGAAGCCGCAGCGGTAGACCCCGTTGTTGACCTCGGTGTAGATCCGCTTCATCAGGGGCTCCATCTCGGCCCGGAGCGCCTCCGGCCACAGGTCGGGCGCCCCCTCGCGGTGGTGCTCGCGCCACTCGGTCGACAGGTCGAGCGTGATCTGCGGGAAGTTGTTGGTCACCAGCCGCCCGGTCGGGACGTCCACGATCGCGGGGACCGTGACCCCCTTGGGGTAGTCGGGGATGCGCTCGTCGTAGGCCTCGCGGAGCAGGTGGATCCCCAGGACCGGGTCCCGCCCGTCCGGGTGGAGGTCGAAGTTCCACGACTCCTCGCCGTGGGTGGGGGACACGAGCCCCAGCGAGATGACGTCCTCGAGGCCCAGCAGCCGGCGGACGATGACGCTGCGGTGCGCCCAGGGGCAGGCCCGGGCCGCGACCAGGCGATAGCGACCCGGCTCCACCGGCCAGCGCATGGCGCCGACCCGGTCACCCGTGGGCTCGCCGGCGGCGGCGTCCGCGACGATGCGGTCGTTGACATAGGACTCGTCCCGCTCGAACGGGCCGTCGACGGAGGCGTTGCGTGCGTCAGGCATGACCTCACCATGCCCCGGCGGTCGCGAGGTTAGCCACGGGTCGCACGGCTCAGGCCACCTGGAAGGACCGCTTGGACAAGCCCGTCCAGTAGCCCTCGACGACGCCCTGCACGGGAGCGGTCGGATCGGCTGCCGCCCCCAGCGTGACGAACAGCGGCGTGAAGTGCTCGACGGTCGGGTGCGCGAAGCCCACCCCGGGTGCGCGCTCGGCGAACCGCGCCAGCTCCTCGGCGTCCCCGCGACCGAGCGCCTCGGCCGCCCAGGCGTCGAACTCCGAGGACCAGGTCGGGACGACGTCCGGCTGCGACCACTGGATGAAGGGCAGCCCGTGCGTCATGAAGCCGGAGCCCAGGATCAGGACGCCCTCGTCACGCAGGGGACGCAGGGCCGCCCCCAGGCGCAGCAGTCGCTCGGGGTCCGCGGTCGGCAGGCTGAGCTGGAGCACCGGGACGTCGGCCTCGGGGTACATCGCCTTGAGCGGGACCCAGGCGCCGTGGTCCAGGCCGCGGCCGGTCTGCTCGTGGACGTGGACGCCGTCGGGCATGACCTCGCGCACGCGTCCGGCGAGCCACGAGGCGTCGGGGACGTCATACCGCATCCGCTCGTAGACGGGGTCGAACCCCCAGAAGTCGTAGACCAGCTCGCGCGGGTGGGGGTTGGTGATGGCGATGGCGTCGGACTCCCAGTGGGCGCTCACGACGAGGATGGCGCGCGGGCGGGGCAGGTCGTGGGCCCAGGTGTGGAGCTCCGCCATCCACCCGGCGTCGGCGAGCAGGGGCGGTGCGCCGTGGGAGAGGTACATCGCGGGGAGCATCCCGTCGTCCGGCGTCCACGAGCGGTGGCGCTCCGCAGCCGCGGCGCGGTGCAGGTGGCCGGCGAAGGGGTGGGTCGCGGGCACGAGCGCGTCGGCTGCGGCGGTGGTGGTGGTCACGGGCTGGCTCCTGGCTGGCAGTCTGCTAGATAGTTGAGGATTCAACCATAGCAGTGCTGCGCCTGAGGGAGAAGAGGTATGGCGGTATCCCGCGCAGGTCCATCACCCCGACGAGGGTGTCCGGGTCGACCGCCCGGAAGGTGTCGACGATCGGCTGGTGGTCGTAGACGAGGGCTGCCGACACCACGCCACGATGCTCGAGCATCCGCAGCCGGCCCCGAGGACGACGGGTCTGCAGCGCCGGGCGCAGCGCGCGAAAGGCATTGGCCGTCATGCGAGCTCGCAGCAGGGGCGGCACCCGCAGGCCGACGCCCAGGGGGAGCCGGGCGGGGTCGACCTCGTAGGTCCCGCCGCCCTGCGCCCGGAACACCAGCGGGTGCGCGTCCTCCGGTCCCGCGAACCACTTGCCCCACCAGCCGTATGCCGTCAGCGCGCCGTCGAGGGGATGCCCCGTCGGGATCTCGGTGCCGCGCCACCATCCCCGCAGCTGCGCCACCGTCACGGGCGCGAGCCGGTCGTAGGTCTCGAGCGCCGTCCCGAGGTCGGTGCCGTGCTCGAGGTCGTGAAGGTCGGTCATGCCCCCACTGTCTCGCGCCGTCGGGTGGTCCGCACCGCCCAACCGGCCAGGGCGGCCGCCGCTGGCAGCTCCACGGAGGCCATCAGCACCGCGCCGACGAGGTCTGCGGATCCTGCTGTGCTGCAGTCGAACCACGCGTCCGCCAGCAGGGCCGTCGCGGTGGCCAGCGCGAGACCCGGGGCGAGGGGGTCCTGCCGCCGGACGAGCCAGCCGGTCGTGGCGAACAACCCGGCGAGGGCCAGGTCGAGGCCCGCCCAGGCGAGGCCCCACCGCTCGGCGGCGTAGGTCGCCGGCAGCGTGCGGTCGAGCCCGTCCCGGCGGGGACGGCGAGGCGGGGGAGGGAGGCGGCAGGCGTGCTCATGTCTCCAGGGTGGGTGCGCAGCCTGCCGTGGCGCTGTCGTGCGCCTGTGCCGACGCTGTGGAGCCCGGCGACCGCGTGGGTCGCCGGGCTCCGGTGGGCGAGCTGGTCAGGCGCTGGTGGGGGCAGAGGTCGAGCTGGAGCTGGGCGCCTGCTCGCCTCCCTGTGCCCCGCCGTGCCCGCCCTGGCCGCCGGTGCTCTGGGTGATCGTCGCCAGGTCCTTGGACACGTCGTAGAACACCTGCTGGCCGGCCTTGGTGCCGAGCGCGTCGTAGGACCCGTCGGGGTCCTTGCGGACCTCCGTGATGGTGACCGAGGAGTCCTTGGCCTTGACGGCGTCCTTGACCTTGGTCGCCTCGGTGCCGGTCACGGCAGTGTCCGTGCTCCCCCCGCCGCGCCCGCCGCCGTGGCCCCCGCCGGTGCCGACCGTGACCGTCTTGTAGTCCGCGGAGACGTCGACGCGGACCTGCTGGCCTGCCTTGGTGCCGAGCGCGTCGAAGGATCCGTCCGGGTCCTTCTGCACGGTGGTGACCGTGATGGTGGAGTCCTTGGCCGTGACCGCGGCCTTGACCTTGGCAGTCTGGTCGGCCGTGGCGGCGGTGTGCTCGTGCGGGGCCCGCTGCCCGCCGCGCCCGGCGTCGCCGTAACCCTGGGCGGCGTAGCCGTAGCCCGTCGTCGCCTGCCCGGACCCGGTGGTCGCGGCGTTGGCGGCCGCGGCGCCGCCGGCGATCATCAGACCGGCAGCGGCCACCGCGGCAGCCGTGAGAGTGCGGTTGTTGGGGGACATCGTTGCTCCTGGTGGATCGTCATGAGGTCGGTGCGGGTGCACCGGCGGGCCCTTCACCCGCCACCTCTACGATCACGACCAGGGCTGTCGCGACGCTGTCAACGCCGTGGGGCCGACCTAGGAATCAGACGGCGTAGCCGGCGGGGGAGGCCGCTCCGCTCGTGCTGGGGGCCGGCGTCTGACCGGGCTGGCCGGCGTGACGCCCATGGCCGCCGCGGCCACCGGTGCGCACGTCGACCGTCTTGAGGTCCTTGCTGACCTCGGCCATCACGCGCTGGCCGGCCTTGGTCCCCATGGCGTCGAAGGAGCCGTCCTCGTCCTTCATGACCTGCTCGACCGTGATGGTCGAGTCCTTGGCCTTGACCGCGGCCTTGACCTGCGTGGTCTCCGAGGCCGTGGCCGCGGTGTGGTTGCCGCCGCGCGGGCCCTTGCCGCCGCGCCCGCCGGGTCCTCCTCGTCCACCGGTGCGCACCTCGACCGTCTTGAGGTCCTTGCTGACCTCGACCATCACGCGCTGGCCGGCCTTGGTGCCGATGACGTCGTAGGACCCGTCCGGGTCCTTGAGGACCTGCTCGACGGTGACCGCCGAGTCCTTGGCCGTCACGGCCTCCTTGACCCTGGTCGCCTCGTCGCCGGTGACGGTGGTGTGCTCGTGGCCGCCGCGACCCCGCCCGTCGCCGTAGCCGGGCGGGGCGCCGTAGCCAGGCGTCGAGCCGTAGCCCGTCGCTGCGGGGGCGGTCGAGGTGGCCGCCTGCGCTGCGGCCGCGCCACCGGCGATCATGAGCCCGGCGGCGGCGACGGCGCCGGCCGTGAGGATGCGGTTGTTGTCGGACATCGTGACTCCCGTGTCGGTGTGGTGGCGCCGGCGCCCGAGGGGCCAGGCGCCGGAGCCGACGCCGTCTGCTGCGTCGCCAGCGAGCCTGGTGCGCGGTCCTGTCGCGAGCCTGTCGTGAGGTTATGAGTTGCCTAGGAATCCCGGGGGACGCGGTAGGTTCTCTCGCCATGACCTGGGGCGAGCGGCGGCGTGCGGTCGCACCTGACGGTGCCGCGATCTCCTGGTGGTCGTATGGCGACGGCCCACCGCTGCTCCTGGTCGCCGGGCAGGCCGTCGACCACCGCTCGTGGGACCGAGCGCTCACGGGGCTGGGCGCAGGGCGACGGGTCCTCGTCTACGACCACCGGGGGATCGGGGACAGCGAGCGCGGCGACGGGTCCCGCTACAGCACACGCCGGCTCGCGGAGGACGCGGTGTCCGTGCTCGACGACGCCGGGGTGGACCGCGCCGACGTGCTCGGCCACTCGATGGGCGGCCGGATCGCGCAGTGGCTCGCGATCGACCACGTCGAGCGGGTCGGGCGGCTCGTGCTGGCGGCCACGTCGGCCGGGGACCGGCATACGCCCGCTCGTGATCCCGAGGCCGACGAGATCCTGAGGTCCGGGGAGACCGGCCGGCTCGCCCAGCTGTTCTTCCCCGGCGGCCCGAACCCGCAGTCGCTCGTGGATCTCCTTGCCGTGGGCGGCCGCTCGCTGGACCGAAGCCGTCACTTCCGGGCCAGCCGCTCGCACGACGCCCTGGCCGACCTGGGGGCGATCACCGCGCCGACCCTCGTGGTGCACGGCGAGCTGGACCGGCTGACTCCGGCCAGCCAGGCGCGGCTCGTCGCCCGCGCCATCCCCGGCGCACGCCTCGCCATCCTGCGGGGTGCCGGGCACGGCGTGGTCCTCGACGGCGGGCTGGGGGCGGAGCTGGCGGCCCGTTGGCTCGCGGATCCTCAGGCGTAGGAACGCATCACGCGCAGCGCGCTCGCGCCGTAGCCGCCGCCGAACAGGATGGCGTGCACGAGCAGCGGCGGCAGCTGGTGCCATGCGATGCGCTCACGCCACCCCTCCGCCAGGGGGAAGGCTTCGTCGTAGGCCCGGTAGCACTCCTCGCCGAAGCCGCCGAAGAGCTGCATCATCGCGAGGTCGTACTCGCGGTGCCCCCAGTGCGCCGCGGGGTCGATGAGCCAGCTGCGACCGCCCTTGTCCACCAACCGGTTTCCCGCCCACAGGTCGCCGTGCACGAGCGCCGGCGGCTCGGGCGGACCACACAGCTCGTCAGCCCGTCCGGCCAGCTCGTCGACGAGTTGCAGCGCCACGGGGTCGATCCGCCCCTCCCGCACCGCGCGCTCGGTCAGCGGGCGGACCCGCCTGCCCACGAAGAACTCTCGCCAGCTCCTGGTGGGCGTCAGGTCCACCTGAGCGGATCCGAGGTAGCCCGCCAGGGCGTCGTCGATCGCCCCGAGCGTGTCGTGGGTGCTGCGGTGCAGCCCGGCCAGCCCCCGCCCGAACCGTTCCTCGGCGCCCCGTCCGGCCCGTCCGCCTCCACCCTCGTCGATCCACTCGAGCACCAGGCCGCTCGCGTCGGCCCGCACCACCTGCGGCACGCCGAGGTCGTCGGGGGCGTGCTCGCGCAGCACCGCGAGCCCCGCAGCCTCCCGCTCGAACAGGTCGGGGGTCGGCCGGTCCTTGGTCTTGAGGAAGTAGGTGCCGTCGGCCGTCTCGAGCCGGTAGGCGAGCGCGATGTCGCCGCCGCTCACGGGGGTGGCCCGGCGCACGTCCAGTCCGCGGGTCAGGGTCTCGGGCAGATGATCGGCCATGAGACCTGCGTACCCCAGGGCTGCGGCGGTCAGCCGGTGCCGTCAGCCGGTGCGGTCAGGCGAGGGAGAGGAAGAGCTTCTCCATCGCCGCGAGATCGACGTCGCGCTCCGGGTTGTCCTCGGTCATGCACTGCTGCAACCCGGTCGAGATGAGCGCGAAGCCCGCCCGGTCGAGGGCCTTGCTGCACGCCGACAGCTGCATGACGATGTCGCGGCAGTCCCGCTCCTCCTCGATCATGCGGATCACGGCGCCGAGCTGACCCTGGGCGCGGCGCAGCCGCTTGAGGACGGGGTCCAGATCCTCCACGTCGAGCTGCACGGGGCCTCCCTAGGGTCGTCGATCGGTGGCAGGTGTTCGGTCGTGTGGGCTCAGCGTCCCAGAAGGCGGGCGAGGAAGCCTCGACCCTCCGGCTGACGGTCGGCGTGGCCCGTGCACCACTGCCCGGCGGGGACGGAGCGGCGCACCTGGTCGACGTGCTGGCCGCAGCCGGCCCAGGTGGTCTTGCCGCAGGTCTTGCAGGTGACGGAACGACACATGTCGATGCTCCTCGAGTGCTCCAGTGACTGGGTCAGGGCATGAGCATATACCCCAGGGGGTATGCTTGGGACATGAACATCGTGATCATCGGAGGCGTCGCCGGTGGCATGTCCGCGGCCGCGCGACTGCGCCGCCTGGACGAGTCGGCCACCATCACCGTCGTCGAGCGCAGCGGGTACGTGTCCTTCGCCAACTGCGGACTGCCCTACCACGTGGGCGGCGTCATCGCCGAGCGCTCGGCGCTGCTCCTGCAGACCCCGGAAGCGCTCCGGGCGCGCTTCGAGCTGGACGTGCGTGTGCTCACCGAGGCCGTGCGCATCGACCGCGAGCGACGGGTGGTCGTGGTGCGCTCGGTCGAGACCGGCGAGGAGAGCGAGCTGCCGTACGACGCCGTGGTCCTCGCCCCGGGTGCTCGCCCCGTGCGACCGCCGATCCCCGGCATCGAGCGTGCCCTGGCGCTGCGTGACGTCGAGGACACCGACGCGATGGTCGCAGCCGTCGAGGGGGCGCGCACCGCCGTCGTCATCGGTGGGGGTTTCATCGGCGTCGAGATGGCCGAGAACCTCCTGCACCGGGGCCTGGCCGTGACGCTCGTCGAGGCCACCCCTCAGGTGATGGCCCCCGTCGACCCCGAGATGGCCACGCCCGTCCACGCGGTCATGCGCGACGCCGGGATCGACCTGCGTCTGTCGACCTCGGTCACCGCGATCGGCGAGCACGACGTGGAGCTGTCCACGGGAGAGCGGGTCCCCGCCGACCTCGTGGTCGCCGCGATCGGGGTCCGTCCGGACGCGGCCCTCGCCGAGTCCGCGGGCCTGGAGGTCGGGTCCCGCGGCGGCATCGTCGTCGACGAGCGCTACCGCACCAGCGACCCCGCGATCTATGCCGTCGGGGACGCCGTGGAGAAGGCCGACGCCCTCGACGGCTCGGCGGTCCTCGTGCCGCTCGCCAACACCGCCAACCTGCAGGGGCGTCGCGTGGCGGACCACATCGCGGGCCGCGAGGTGCGCAACCGACCGGTCCTCGGGACCGCCGTCGTGGGCGTCCTCGGGCTGCAGGTGGCCGTCGTCGGGTGGAGCGAGAAGCGCCTCGTCGCCGCCGGCCGCCCCCACCGGATCATCCACACGCACCCGCTGTCGCACGCGGGCTACTACCCCGGGGCGCAGGGGCTCGCCCTCAAGCTGCTCGTCGACCCCGGCACCGACGCGATCCTCGGGGCCCAGGCCGTCGGCCGTGACGGCGCCGACAAGCGCATCGACGTGATCGCGACGGCCATGCGCGGCGGGCTCACCGCGAGCGAGCTGGCTGAGCTGGAGCTCGCCTACGCGCCGCAGTTCGGCTCGGCCAAGGACCCCGTCAACATGCTGGGCTTCGTCGACGAGAACCTCGCCGAGGGGCTCACCGACACCATCCAGTGGCACGAGGTGGAGGCCGCGCAGCGCGAGGGCGCGACCGTGCTGGACGTGCGCACACCGGGGGAGTTCGCTGCGGGCGCCATACCGGGGGCTGTCAACGTCCCGGTCGACGAGGTCCGGGAGCGCCTCGACGAGGTGCCCGAGGGAGAGCTCGTCGTCCACTGCGCGGTCGGCATCCGCGCGCACGTGGCGACCCGGATCCTGCAGGCCTCCGGCCGCTCCGTGCGCAACCTCGACGGTGGCTACACGACCTGGTCGGCGGGAGTAGCCTCCCGCTCGTGACGACCTGGCCCGGGCACGCGGTCCTGCAGGTTCCGGTCCCTGCGCTCGAGGGGGTCGTGCGGGAGAGATACGAGTGGTATGACGCCAGCCTGGTCGCCCTCGACCCGGGCCACGTCCACGCGCACGTGACCGTGCTCGGCCCGGTCCCCGCCGCGCTCACGCCCGCCCAGGACGCCGCCGTGTCCGCGGTGTGCGCCGACACGCCGGCGATCGACCTGGAGCTGGCCGAGGTCGCGACCTTCCCCAACGGCGTCATCCACGTCCTGCCCGCCGACCCGAGGCCCTTCGACCGGCTGACGGACGCCCTGGTCAAGGCGCTGCCGGGGCACCCGCCCTACGGCGGGGTGTTCCGACCCGTCCCGCACGTGACCATCGACGCGACCGGACCGGGGGTGGACGAGGAGTCCGTGCGGCGCGAGCTGGCGACCGTGCTGCCCGCCCGCTGCCGCGCGGACCGCGTCGAGCTGGTCTGGTACCGCCGCGGCGAGACCCGGGTGCTCCGACGCTGGACGCTGGGCTAGACCCGCGCCTCGCAGCGGTCCTTGAGCGCGGTGCCGCCCTCCTCGAGCATGCTGGTGTAGGTGCCGCCCTGCACGGTGTTGAAGGCTCCGGTGAGACCGGACGCCGAGAGCACGGTGTGCATGCGCGTGGTGCGCTCGTCGACCGAGGTGAGGGTGTAGGTCACCTCGGTCCTGCTGCCCGCCTGGCTCTGCTCGAGGACGAGCCGCTCCGGCACGTCGAAGGCCGCGACCCGCACGGTCATCGGCAGCCCGAGCGCGGGGACACCTTGGCTCAGGGAGTACTCCGCACCCAGCCCGCCGGCGGGCGTCTGCGTCCGGACCTCCTTGACCTCCGCCATCCACTCGGGCCAGCTCTGCACATCGGTCAGCACGTCCCAGACGAGCTGACGAGGTGCCTGGATGTCGACGGTCGACTGCTGCTCGGACATGCGTTCCCCTGTGGTCGTCGAGTCCTTGGATGGTGCACCGTAACCAGCGGTCCCGGTCGGGGTGAAGGGCCGGCTGGAGAGATTCACCCCGGGTCCACCTTGGCCACGGGCGGCGGAAGGCGTTTGGGGCCGGCGCGACGGAGTGGGAGAGTGGGCGGACGCCCAGCGAGAGGAGACAGAGATGTCTGCCAAGGACAAGCCGCAGCACGCACCCGTCCCGGACGAGGTCAAGCAGAAGATGCGAGCGGCCCTCGACGCCAAGAAGGCTCACGCCGGACGGGACGTGTCGGCCGACGACAGCGATCGCTCCAAGGTCTCGGGCCAGGGGCACGGCCGTGAGGCCTCGCAGCACATGTTCCGCCGCAAGGCTGGCAGCTGAGGCTCAGGCCTCTCCAGCGACCTCCGTCGTGAGCCGCGCGACGTGGAGGGTGAGGTAGACGACCTCGTCCTCGGTGACGGTCCGGCCGAGCCGCAGCTCGAGGACGGTCCGGCAGCGCTGCGCGCACGCGTAGGCCGCCGGGTAGGAGGCGCGGATGGCGTCCCGCAGCGGGCCGGCCTCGTCGGTCAGCTGCCGGTCGCTCCTCACCCGCACCAGGAAGTACCGCAGGTGCGTGATGAACCGCGCGGCGTTGACGGTGGCCATGTCGAAGCGCCGCCCGAACGAGCTCTCGATCACCTCGAAGAGCTGCTTGATGATGCCCGTCATCGCGTAGGTCTCGGTGAGGTCGCCTCCCATCATCGCGGCGTTGACGAGGTGCATCGCGATGGCGACGGCCTCGTCCTCGGGCAACGGCTCGGTCAGTCGGCTGTTGACGTGGGCGAGCACCTGGCGAGCACGGTCGAGCTCGCGGGGATAGAGGTGCTCGACCTCGGCCCGCAGCGGCATCTCGAGCTCGATGCCCTGGTGCACGCGCTTGATGGCAAAGCTGATGTGGTCGGCGACCGCGACCAGGGTCGTCGCGGTGACGGGGACACCGACCAGGTCCAGGGCCTCCTCGGCCAGGGCGATGTGCTCGGGCGGTATGGCGGCGACCAGCCCGCCCAGCGTGTCGGGGTCTCGGCCGTCGGTCGGCTCGAAGACCCGGACCACCTTGAGCGGGTCGACCTCCTGCCCGGGCCGCGTCTGGAAGCCCAGGCCGCGTCCGGTGAGCACGACCTCGGTGCCGTCCTCACGGCGCGCCAGGACGACGTTGTTGTTGAAGACCCTCAGGATCTGCACGTCGACCCCCTGCCCAGGACCGTGGTCATGACGCACGTCCGAGCGGCGGGTAGATGAGCCATCCGGCACGGGCGAGGTGCTGCCACCGGGCGCGTCGCGCGGCCTGGAGGGACTCGTCGTGGTGCTCGTGCGCCCGGCTGGTGAGCTGCTGGCCCAGATAGGTGGTGATGCGCAGGACGCCGTCCGCGTCGAGGCGGTGCTCCCAGCGTTGCTTGGTCTTGAGCTGGTGGTGGTGCCGGCACAGGGGGACGAGGTTGGCGGGACTGGTCGGACCGGCCGGCCAGGGGGTGCTGTGGTCGAGGTCGCACTGCTCGGACCGTCGGTCGCACCCGGGGAGGCGGCAGGTCAGGTCGCGGGCCTGCACGTCGGCGCGCATGGTGTCGGTGGGCTGGTAGGTGTGCGCGGTGCGCTCGAGCAGCGTCCCGGTCACGGGGTCGTGGACGACGCGGTGCCACACGCTGTCGGTGCGCAGGGCGATCTCGCGGGCGAGGTCGGCGCTGAGCCAGCCGTGACCGACGAGCTGCGCCGGGTCGTCCTGCAGCCCGAGCAGCGTCGTGAGGTTGACGCGGACGTCGATGCGGGCGGCGGGGGCAGGCAGGGAGGCGATGAGTGCTGCGGTGGCGACCAGCCAGGGGTCGGGGTGCTCCGGCGGCGTCGGCGGCGGGTCGGCGTGGACGGGGTCGTGCAGCGGCAGGTCGGCGAAGGGCGAGGTCTCGTCCTGACCGCACTCGGTGGCGTCGCCGTCCTCGGTGGCGTCGCTGTCCCCGGCCCTCCCGGACCGCCCGCCACCCACGCCCGGCCCGAAGGGACCCAGCACCTCACCGGTGATCGGGTCGACCAGGCACCCGTCCAGACCGACGAGACGCAGCCGGCCGGGCAGGACGTGCTGAGCACCTCCAGAGGGCTGCGGACCGGCGCTCGGCGCGCCCGCCTGGGACGTGCCAGGCATCCACGTCACTCCGGTCGTTGTCGGCGCGCTCGCGGACGTCGCCGGGCGGAGCGCCTCGCAGCCCGGGACGGTGCCGTGCAGGAGCAGGCCGAAGGCGATGTCGGAGCGCAGCTGGGCCAGCGTCCTCGACTCCCCGCGGGTCTTGGCCGCTCGCGCCAACGCGTCGAGGCGGTCCCGGGCGGCTGCGGCCTGATCGGCGGTGCCCGCGGCCAGCAGCTCGCCGGTGCCGTGGCTGGTGGTGCGCGCGTGCACGTCCCGCCGGCTCAGGTGGTCGGCGCGCGCCTCGGCCTCGAGCCCGAGGCGGGCCTCCTCCTTGGCCACCTCGGCGTGGAGGCGCTGGCGGAACAGGCGGTGGCTGACGACGGCGTCGGTTGACAGGTCCTCGGGGTCGAACCCTCGCTTGGGGCGCAGCACCCGCTCGGCCACGTCGGAGGCGACCTCGTCGGGCAGGCGGTCGGTGTCGTCGCGCAGGGTCGTGGCGCGCTCGAGGGTGCAGATGCCCGTGGCCATCGCCTGGACGAGCGGCTCGCGCACCGCGGCCGGCGCAGAGGCGAGACGGGCGCGCCGCTGGACTGCGCCGACGCCGAGACCGGTGGCGGCCACGACCTCGTCGGTGCTCAGGACGCGGGCGTCGGATCGCAGGGCCGAAGGGCCCGGGTGGCGTCCGTGCTCGGCCTCGGTCCGGCGCAGGTCGGCGGCGATCGCGTCGATCAGGTCGGCGTGGGCCGCGACGGCCAGGGCCTCGAGGCAGGCCGTCGCGCGGTGGACGGCCACGACGACGGCGAGTGCTCGCCGCGCGTCGTCGAGGTCCAGATGGCCCTCGAGGTGGCCTCCTCCGTCACGCGCGTCACCACCGCGGGGTGTGTCGGTGGTGAGCGCCAGGATGGGGGCCAGGACCTTGGGGAGGTGCTCCGCGAAGACCGTCGGCAGGGACCTCGACACCATCGGGACCACCTCCTCGACCTCGTCCCGCAACACCTCACAGACTACCGCAGAACGCCTTCCAGGGGAAGGGCTGATCGGCACATCTCTGCAGGTCAGAGGCTGTTTCCAGCATGCCGCGAGGGCTGCGCGAGCGGTGCCCGCGCAGCCCCGGCGCCATACGGTCAGACGAGCGAGCCGCCGTTGGACCTGATGACGTCGCCGTACCACCCGAAGGACTTCTTGCGGAAGCGCTCCAGCGTGCCCGACCCGTCGTCGTTGCGATCGACGTAGATGAAGCCGTAGCGCTTGGACAGCTGGGCCGTCGAGGCGCTCACCAGGTCGATGGGACCCCAGGAGGTGTAGCCCAGCAGGTTGACGCCGTCCTTGAGCGCCTCGCCGACCTGGACGAGGTGGTCGTTCATGTAGGCGATCCGGTAGTCGTCCTCGACCGTCTTGACGCCGTCGACCTCGACGAGCTGGTCCTTGGCACCGAGACCGTTCTCGACGATGAACAACGGCTTCTGCCAGCGGTCCCAGTAGTCGTTGAGCACGATGCGCAGACCGACCGGGTCGATCTGCCAGCCCCACTCCGAGGCCTCGAGGGTGGGGTTCGGGACGCCGCCCATGATGTTGCCCTCGCCCGTGGCCTGCTTGGCCGGGTCGGCGGTCTGGCAGACGCTCATGTAGTAGCTGAACGACACGAAGTCCACGGTGTTGGTGAGGTCCTCGCGGTCCGCGTCGGTGATCTCGATCTCGATCCCGTTGTCACGGAAGAACCGCAGGAGGTAGCCCGGGTAGTAGCCGCGGCAATGGATGTCGCCGAACGCGTAGTTGGTGTGCTCGGCCTGCTTGGCGGCCAGGGCGTCCCGCGGGTCGGGGCTCAGCGGGTAGGTCGGCATCGCGATGACCATGCAGCCGATCTGCGACCCGGGGGCCAGCTCGTGCGCCAGCCTGGTCACGCGGGCGGAGGCGACCAGCTCGTGGTGGATGGCCTGGTAGAGGTCGCTCTTGCTCAGCTCCTCGACCGGCGTCGGGATGCCGCCGGACATGAAGGGCACGTGCACGATCGAGTTGATCTCGTTGAAGGTCAGCCAGTACTTCACGCGCGAGCCGTAGCGCTCGAAGCAGGCGCGGGCGAACCGCTCGTAGAAGCCGATCAGCTCACGGTTGGTCCACCCGCCGTACTCCCGCGCCAGGTGCAGCGGGGTCTCGTAGTGGGACAGCGTGATCAGCGGCTCGATCCCGTGCTTCTCCAGCTCGTCGAGCACGCGGTCGTAGAACGCGAGGCCCTCCTCGTTGGGCTCGGTCTCGTCGCCCTGGGGGAAGATGCGGCTCCACGCGATGGAGAAGCGGAAGACGGAGAAGCCCATCTCGGCGAAGAGCGCGATGTCCTCGGCGTAGCGGTGGTAGAAGTCGATGCCCTCGAGCTTGAGGTTGTCGAGGGTGGGGCCCTCGGTGGGCGGCGTCGTGATGCCGTGGGGCATGACGTCCTGGATGGACAGGCCCTTGCCGCCCTCGGCATACGCGCCCTCGAGCTGGTTGGCGGCGGTGGCGCCGCCCCAGAGGAATCCGTCGGGGAAGGTGGTCGTCATGATGTCTCCTTCGTCGGTCGTGCTGGGCTGGTCGGGTGGGATCGGTGGGTGCGAGCGGTCGTATGCCGGGAGCGGATCACGGCTGGACCGCGACGACGGCATCGCCCGCGGTGACGGTCGCCTCGGGCAGCGGCGTGACCTTGGTGAGGGCAGCGGTATTGGTGACGGTCATGATCGTGGTCGTGTCGTAGCCCGCCTCGCCCACGGCGACCAGGTCTACCTCGGCGAGGACGTCGCCGCGCTGCACGCGGTCGCCTGTGCTGACCTTGACGGTGAAGTGGCGGCCGTCGAGCTGGACGGTGTCGATGCCGACGTGGACGAGCACCTCGACGCCGTCGTCCGTCTTGAGGCCGAAGGCGTGCCCGGTCGCGGCGGCGGTGACGACGGTCCCGGTGACGGGGGCGCGCACGGTGCCGTCGGTCGGCACGATCCCGACGCCGTCGCCGAGCACACCAGAGGCGAACACCTTGTCGTTGACCTGGGCGAGCGGGACGACGGTGCCGGTGACCGGGGCGGCCAGGTCGACGATCCCGCCCTCGGTGGCTGCGTCGGCGGTCGCTGCAGCGGTGGTCGTGGTGGTCGTGGTGGTCGTGGCCACCGAGCCCGCCACGGGGGCGGAGGGCGCGTCACCCGCGGTGGCGGCGGCCGGGACGGCGTCCGGGATCGCCGCGTCGACGTCCTTGCTCTCGCGGTCCATGAAGAGGAACGTGATCACGAAGGCGATGGCCATGGCGACGGCGTCGCCGATCACCTGCATCGTGAAGCTGCCGTGACCCCACGCGGGGAGGGCGAGCAGCGAGGCGAAGGCGAAGGTCGTGCTGCCGGAGCCGCCCATGGCGGCGATGGCGCCGCCGACGGCGCCGCCCGCGATGCCGGCGTAGAAGGGGATCTTGAGGGGCAGCGTGACGCCGTAGATGCCGGGCTCGGTGATGCCAGCGAGCAGGGCGGAGAGGCTGGCAGGGCCCGCGATCTCGCGACGCTTGGCGCTGCGGGAGCGGAGGGCGACGGCCGCCATGGCGGCGCCCTGGGCGACCACCGGGGCGATCAGCGGACCCGCCATCAGCGAGTAGCCCTGCGTCGACAGGTCGTTGATCATGATCGGCACGAAGCCCCAGTGCAGGCCGAACAGCACGAAGACCTGCCACAGCCCGCCCATGATGGCGCCGCCGAGCCAGGGGGCGAAGGTGAAGATGGCGGTGACGCCGGCCGAGATGCCCTTGGCGGCATACGTGGTGATCGGTCCGACGGTGATGAAGATCAGCGGCACCATGATGAGGACCGTGAGCAGCGGCACCATGAAGTTGCGCAGGGCGTCGGGCAGCACCCGCTCCAGGAATCGCTCGAGGTAGCCCTGCACCCAGACGCCGACGACGATCGGGATGACCGAGCTGGTGTAGCTCATCATCGTCACCGGGATCCCGAAGAAGGTGACCGGGCCGGTCGCGGTGCCGAGCGCCACGATCGCGGGGTACACGAGCGCGCCGGCGATCGCCATGGCCGTGAACTGGTTGGCGCGGAAGCGCTTGGCCGCCGTGACCGCGAGGAACATCGGCAGGAAGTAGAAGAGCGCGTCGGCCGAGGCATTGAGGATGATGTAGGTGGTCGACTTGACGTCGATCCAGCTGAACTGCACCGCCATCGCGAGGAAGGCCTTGAGCAGACCGACCCCGGCCAGTGGCCAGAGCACGGGCAGGAAGATCGAGGAGATCAGCTGGATGAACTGGTTGAGGAGGTTGCCCTTGGGGCCCTCGTCGGTGACGACCCGGTCGTCCCCGGTCAGGCGGGAGATCTCACCGAGCGCGGCATAGACCTTGGGCACGTTGTTGCCGATGACCACCTGGTACTGCCCACCCGCCTGCATCACCGTGATGACGCCGGGGGTGCGCTCCACCGCCTGGGTGTCGGCCTTGCTCACGTCGCGCAGCTTGAGGCGCAGTCGCGTCGCGCAGTGGGTCGCGCTGAGGACGTTGTCCTCCCCGCCCACGTGATCGAGGATCCCTTGTGCTGTTGCCTTGTAGTCCACCGACGCCATCGTCCGGTCCTGTCTCGATGCGGTTGCCGGGCAACAAAAAAGACCTGAGCTGCACGCCGAAGCGTGTGGCTCAGGTCTTGCCTCGTTGCCGAGTAACAATCCTGGGTGGCGGTGATCCGCCGAGAGAGACGATAGCGAGGGTGCGGGACGCCCGCAACAGTGGTCAGAGGTCTAACGCTTCAGCGATGCCGTCCTCGTCGTTGGAGGCGGTGACCCGGTCGGCGCCGGCCTTGACGTGGTCCAGGGCATTGCCCATGGCCACCCCGGTGCCGGCGACGCGCAGCATCGGCAGGTCGTTCTCGTTGTCCCCGAAGGCGATGGCCTCGGCGGGGTCGAGGTCGCGGGCGGCGCAGTAGTCGAGCAGGCCGGACCCCTTGTCGACCCCGGGCGGCGTGATCTCGAGGTAGAACGGGGCGGAGAGGGCGAGCTCGGCGTGACCGTCCAGCTCGCCGCGGAAGGTGTCGAGGTGCTGGGCCAGCAGGTCGGGCTCCGCGCACACGAGGATCTTGTGCAGGGGCTCGTCGAGCTCCTCGAAGCGCGGCGTGATGGCGAGCTCCATGCCGTTGGCCGGCGCCTCGTCGGCGACGTTGTAGCCGTCCTCGCGGGTGGCGTGCACCACGTGCCCGAGCGGTGTCCTGGCGGCGAGGCCGAGCTCCTCCACCAGGTCCAGCACCCGCGCCACGAGGGCGTGCTCGAGCGTCCGGTGGCAGATGATCTCCTCGGTCTCGGCGTCCACGACGGCCGCACCGTTGCACGCGGAGAGCACGAGCCGGTCGAGCCCGAGTCCGAGGCGCTCGGCGAGGTGGCGCAGGCCGTGCTCGGGGCGCCCGGAGGCGAGCATGAGGACCGCTCCCTGGTCGCGTGCCGTGCGCAAGGCATCGCGCGTGCGTGGGGACAGGGTCTGGTCGGAGCGGAGCAGGGTCCCGTCGATGTCGACGGCGATGAGCGCAAACATGTTGTTCCTCAACGGATTCCGGGGGCGGGGCGGCCGTTCTCGAGATAGATGGCGTGCTCGGCCTCGAGGCCGGCGGCGACGCGGCGGCGCACCGGCTTGCGCAGCAGCTCGAGCGCCTCCTCGACCGGCGCGAAGCGGTGCTCGCTGATCTCCTCCTCCTGCAGGCGGATCCGCCGTGCCGCGCGGGCGGTCACGGTGCCGCAGTGAAAGAGCAGGCGCAGACCGAGCTTGGCGCCATCCTTGCCGGGGCGGGTGTCGACGACGACGAGCCGTCCCTCGTCGACCTCGAGCCCCGTCTCCTCGAGCACCTCGCGGCGGCAGGCGTCCCACGGGGACTCGCCGTCGGCCTCCATGACGCCGCCGGGGATGGTCCACCCGGACTTGTAGGTCGGCTTGAGGATCAGCAGGCGGCCCTGCTCGTCGAGGAGGATGGCGCCCGCGGACACGGGCAGCTCGGGCGGGGTCCAGGCGCTCATGCGCGTCAGCATCTCAGACGCTCGCGGTCTCGCGCGCCGGCAGCTCACGGAGCCGGACGAGGGGGCTCGCGACGACCAGCCAGCACGCCACCACGTGCAGGCCGGCCATCGCGAGGATCGTGGGGCGCACGCCGACGGTGCTGCCGAGCCAGCCGGCCAGCACCCCCGCGAGCGGCATGGTGCCGAAGTTGACCGTCGACATGGCGGTGACCGTGCGGCCCAGGACCTCGGCGGGCACGTAACGCTGGCGCCAGCTCGCGCGGACGACGTTGCCGCCGACGACGCAGGTGCCGACGAGGACGTAGCCGAACGCGGACACCCACACCTGGCTGCGGTCGGTGGGGAGGCCGACGAGGAGCGCGGCGGGGGCGGCGAGCAGGGCCACGGTGTGCAGGCGACCGGTGCCGATGCGGCGGGCCAGCGGGACGGCGATCACCGAGCCGATGACACCGCCGATGGCGCCGGTGGTGAAGTACCAGCCGACCATGTCGGTGGTGAGCCCCAGGTCGCGCACCAGGTAGAGGACGAGGAGGGCGCCATACCCCGTCAGCCCGAGGTTGGACAGGCCCCCGATGACGACCAGCCAGGGCAGGTAGCGGTCGCGGAAGACGAACGCGAGACCCTCGCGGATGCGCGCCCCGAGCCCCTCGGCCCCCTCATCCCCCTCACGATCCTGGTCGGGGACGGGGCGTCCGGGCTTGATCCGCCAGAGGCAGACTGCCGACACGAGGAAGCTCGCCGCGTCGATCGCCAGGCCGAATGCCGGGCCGCCGGCCGCCGCCAGGCGTGCGGCCACGCTCGGCCCGACGACCATCGCGGTCGCCTCGGTGCCGAAGAGGCGGGCGTTGGCGGTGTCCAGCGCGGCGTCGTCGACGAGCCTCGGGATGATCGTGGTGTAGGCGGTGCGGAAGAAGACGGTGCGCACGCCTCCGGCCAGGGCGGCGAGGACGAGGTGGGGGAGCGTGAGGTGGTCGAGCCAGGCGGCCACCGGGACCGTGATCAGGGTGAGGGCCGCGGCGATGTCGGCCACGATCATGGTGAGGCGGGCATCGAGCCGGTCGACCCAGGCACCGGCGGGCAGGCCGATGACGAGCCAGGGCAGCCAGGTCGCGGCGGCGAGGGCGCCCATCCAGGCGGGGCCGGCCTGCAGCTCGAGGACGGCGGCGAGCGGGAGCAGGATCGAGGTGGTGGCGTTGCCGACGAGGCTGACGGTCTCGCCGGCCCACAGCAGGTGGAAGTCGCGGCCGAGCGGGGGGCGTGCGGGCATGACGAAGCTCCTTGTGGCAGGGCAGGATCGAGCGAGGGCGCACCGTGGCGATGGCCGCGGCGAACGTGGTCGCGTCGAGGTCGGGCTGATGTGCCTACCTGAGGTAGGTCAGGGCTGGGCGGGGAAGCCGCGGGCGAAGACGAAGCAGGTCTCGCGCTCGACCCCGTCGTCGGGGAGCTCGCGGGACTGCCAGCGGCGCATGACGGAGAGCAGCTCTTCGGAGAGCTGGTCGAGCTCGGCGGGGGACATGGTGAGCCACTGCTGGGTGGCGAACGAGCCCGAGGCGCTGCCGGGGTTGTCGGCGGTGGTCATGATGTCGTCGCGCGCGCGCTGGAACTGGCGCTCGAGCCCCACCATCTCGGCCTCGTGCGCCGCGGCCTGGGCGGTGGGGTCGGTCATCTCGGCGCGCGACCACCGGGTGTGAGCGTGCGCGAGGCGCCAGAAGCGTTGGCGCCGATCGGTACTCAGGTCGGGCGCCTCCTCGACCAGGCCGGCCTCGTCGAGGACCTTGAGGTGATGGCTCGCGCTGCCGACGGCCTGGCCGGTGCGCCGAGCGAGCATGGAGGCGGTGGACGGGCCGTCCACCGCGAGGGCGTCGAGGATGCGGGCTCGCGCCGGGTTGGCGAACGCCGCGAGGGCCGGAGCCTCCGTGAGGGAGTGCGCCGGGTTGGCCCTGCGGGGTCGCTGGTCCTCAGTCATGGCACCACCCTAGATCCACAAGGACAGTTGCACA
>NZ_DCYC01000086.1:0-4823 GCF_002330965.1 Arsenicicoccus sp. UBA2120 | reverse complement strand
TGTGCAACTGTCCTTGTGGATATTTCGGGGGGTATGCCGGAACCGCCCGTCAGTAGACGCGGACGCGATCCTCGGGGTCCAGCCACATGCCGTCGCCCGGTCGCGTGGCGAAAGCCTCGTGGAAGGCGTCGAGGTGACGGGCGAGGTTGGCGAAGACCTCGAACGGCGGGTGGACGTCGCCGTGCAGGCGCGCCCGTGCCGTCTCGGGGCGGTCGATCCCCCGCCGGCCGTAGGTCTTGGCGAGGAAGAAGCGCTGGGCGCCGGTGAATCCGTCGACGGGTGTGGCACGTTCGTCGGCCGTGGTCATGGACGCATAGGTGTCCCAGGCGATCTGGTAGCCGACGAGCTCGGCGACGACCTCGAACCCGACGAGGCGACCGTCGACCACGGCGTCCTCGATGCCGCGCGGGTGACAACCGTCGACGTCCGCCACGACCCGAGCCGCCCTCTCCTCGAAGGCGGCTCGGTCGTCCGCCGACCACCAGTCCCGCACCCGGCCGAGCTCGTCGCGCTGCGAGCCGCGGGAGTCCAGCGCGTGCCCGAGCTCGTGCCCGATGATCGAGCCATACCGCCCGAGCAGCACGGCGGGGTCCTCGAACGCGGACGGTGCGGCGAGGCTCGCGCCCTCCACCGTGAGCTGGTTGAGCATGGGGTTGTAGAGGCAGTTGACGGTCGTCGGCGCTGGTCCCCACTCCTCGCGGTCGACGGGCCGAGTTGCCTTGTCCCACGTGCGATCCTGCTCGCGACGCGCCGCCGCTCGGACCGCCCCGACCAGATCCCCGTCGGGCAGGTCGAGGTCGCCGAGCGAGGGCCACTCCCGCGGCCACCCGATGTTGAGTACCACCGCGTCGACCTTGGCCACGGCACGCTCCCGGGCCTCGTCGGAGAGCCACGAGCACCCCTGCAGCACAAGGCGATAGCTCGACCGGACCCGCTCGGCGAGCCCGAGCGTGCGGTCCCGCGCCGACGGGTCGAGGGTGCGCTCCACCCACAGGCGGGCGAGCGGCATCCCGAGGTGCTGCTGCACGATCTCGACGGCGCGGCGCCAGGGCGGTGCCTGCTCGGCCTGACCGGAGAGCGCTCGCCCGTGCAGCTCGTGGTGGCGGGCGCCGATCGCCGCGGACAGCAACGGTGCTCGCGCGTCGACGATCCGCCACTGCGCCCACGCCTGCCAGTCCTCCAGGGACCGCTCGCGCAGCAATCGCCCCACACCGGCCCAGAACTTGGGCTGGCAGACGTTGAGCGGCAGGCGTTCCGGGTCGGCGCAACCCAGCCCGCGCATCAGCGGCAGCACGTCCACGCCGGCCAGGTCACGCAGGTCGTCCCAGCTCATCGGGTTGGTCAGCGCCTCGTCGTCGTCCCCGTCGGGGCGGTCCCAGGACACCTGCGCGATGGCAAGCTCCAGGTCGATCGCCCGCTGCCCCACGTCGGGAGGCAGCCCGCACGCCGCCACGAGATCGGTGGCGGCAGAACGCACCTCGCCCTCCAGCCGGGCATAGAGCGGCGGCACGGGCAGGGTCAGCCCGCCCTGGAAGAGGTGGATCGACCAGGTCGTCGGGTCGGTGGCGTCGGGCAGGAGATAGACCTCGCACAACCCCGGCACGCCCTCCCGCCGGCGCTCGCCGAGCACTCGCAGCAGCTCGTCGATCGAGCGGGTGGCCGCCACGGCGGCGAGCTCGTCCTGCAGCGGGTCCGAGCCGAGGCGGTCCCGGGTCTCGAGGTCGGTCGCGGCGGCATACAGCCGGGCCACGGCACGTTCCTCGGGCGAGGAGGAGGCGGGGTCGGCGTCGCGGACGAGCTCCCGCAGCTGCCGGGCCACCTCGGCCCGCCGGGAGTCGGACAGCCCCCAGCGGGCGCGGTCGGCGGGGATCGGGTCGGAGTCGGCCCATGGCCCGTTGACGTGCTCCCACAGGTCGTCCTGCGGTCTGACGGTCGTGGACAGCTCGTCGAGGGGCAGGGTCATCGCGGGGCTCCCATGGTCGCGGCGGACGAGACGAGAGTAGCCCCGGCCCGTGGTGGGCCGGGGCTACCGGTGTCGTGGATCACTCGCGGGGCATCAGCCCGGGGGAGGTGTCCGGTAGCCGGGGCGCCCCGCCGTGGCGGCCGCCCTCAGCGCACCGCGGCCGATGGCTCCCGCCGCCCGGCTCAGCACGCCCGGACGCTCTCCGGAGACGCGCGGCGGCATCACGACGACCGGGCAGGCCGCCGCATAGACCAGCCGCTGCGCGAACGCGGTGCCCGTCGCTGGCAGCCCGCGCGGGGCGTCGACCACGAGCAGGTCCGCGTCCTCGGCCGCGTCGAGCAGCGCCTTGCGCTTGCCGCCCCGCACGAGGATCAGCCGGGCGCCGTGGTCAGGACCGAGCGCAGCCTCGACGTCCGCCTCGAGGGATCGCATCGCCTCGTCCTCGACGTCCTCGGCGACCGACACGCGGCCGGACGAGATGCCGGAGGGTGTGGCCTGCGGCGAGGGGACCTTCCAGGCGCGTATGGCGACCAGCTCGCCCCCGTGGGTCTCCGCCTGGTCCCGGGCCCAGGCCAGCGCGGCCGGGGACCCGGAGGTGGCGCTGACGCCGACGGCGACGGTGTACGGACGTTCGGTCATGGCAGCCTCCTCACACCGGGAGCTTCGTGGTCTCGTTGCCCTGCTCGTCATAGCTCGTGAGCGGTGGCGCGATCTCCTCGAGGGACTTGCCCTCGGCGTCGACGCCCCACCTCGCCGCCACGAAGGCGCCGAAGAGCATGATCACCGACGCGATCACGTAGCCCCAGAACATCGGGGTACGGTCCTTGCCCTCGCCGATGAGCCAGCCGTAGAACACCGGCCCGATGGCGCCGAACACCTGGGCGATCGCGAAGAAGTAGGAGATCGCCTGACCGCGCACCTCGAGGGGGAAGATCTCGGAGACGGTGAGGTAGCCGGCCGAGGCGCCCGCGGACGCGAAGAAGAACGCCAGGCACCAGAAGCCGGTGTGCACCCAGGCGTTGATCATGTCGCCCTGGAACAGCCAGGCCGAGATCAGCAGGACGATCGCGGCGAAGGAGTAGCAGCCCGCGATCATCTTGCGGCGTCCGACGGTGTCGAAGAGCGGACCCAGGAGCAGCGGGCCGAGCAGGTTGCCGACGGCGAAGGGGAAGAAGTAGATCGCCGCGCTGGCCGCCGACAGGCCGTAGAAGTTCTGCAGCACCAGGGAGTACGTGAAGAAGATCGCGTTGTAGAGGAAGGACTGCGTGATCATCAGCGTCGCGCCGAGGAAGGTGCGCGTCGGGTACATCGTGAAGAAGACGTAGCGCAGCTGCTTGACCGTGAGTCCCTCACGAGGCTTGATCCACATGCCCTGGTCCTCGGACAGGCGCGGCAGCTCCTTGCCCTGCGCCTCGACGTCGTGCTCGATGCCGGAGACGATCTTCTCGGCCTCGTCACCACGCCCGTGCGTGAGCATCCAGCGGGGGCTCTCGGGGATGTGGCGGCGCAGGTAGATGATGCCGAGGCCGAGGATCGGGCCGAGCATGAAGGCGATGCGCCAGCCGAGGTTGTCGTCGAAGCGGCCCTCGGCCAGGAAGTAGGCGCTCGCGGCGGCACCGAGGCCGGCGCCGAGCCAGTAGGTGCCGTTGATCGCCAGGTCGACGCGCCCGCGGTACCTGCCCGGGATGAGCTCGTCGACGGCCGAGTTGACCGCGGAGTACTCGCCACCGATGCCCGCCCCGGAGATGAACCGGCAGACCAGGAAGATCCACATGTTGGGGGAGATGGCCGCCAGCGCGGACCCGGCCAGGTAGACGAACAGCGTCAGGACGAACAGCTTCTTGCGTCCCAGGGTGTCGGTGAGCCGCCCGAAGGTCAGGGCGCCGACGACCTCGCCGAGCAGGTAGATCGTGCCGGCGAGGCCGACCTGGGCAGGGGTCATCCCGAGCGACTTCTCGAAGCCTCCGGCAGCGACGATCTGGACCTCGAGGCCGTCGAGGATCCAGGCCGTGCCGAGCCCGAAGATGACCATCCAGTGGAAGCGCGACCAGGGCATCTTGTCCATGCGCGCCGGGATCATGCTGCGGACCGGCTTGTCCTCGGTGGATGCAGCAGCCGTCATGGGTGCCTCCTTCCGTTCAGCTCACAGGGGGAGTTCAGGTCGACGTGTATCGACCCGTCCGGCAACCTACGCCCCCTGAGTCACCTGCGCAGGGGTTGCGGCCGAAAAGACTTCCGACGACGCACCGAGTCGTTCCGATCACCGGCCCGTGGGCCCCGCTCCACCACCACTTCTCGGTGTAGGAACGTCACTGCTCCTCGGGCGGCAGGTCCACCACGTAGACCCGGCGGAGCTTGATGATGTCCCGCCATCGGGTCGGGAGCGACTCGTAGTGGCCGAGGATGAACGCGGTGATGTCGGAGCCGCTGAGTAGGCGCAGGTCCTGACGCATGCGCTCCATGGCCTGGGCCTCCCTTGTGTACGTCCCTAGCGTCACGAACAGCCCGACCTCACCCTGCGACAGCGTGCCCACGAGCCGCTGGACCTCGGGTGCCCCCTGGCTGACGGTCGTGTGCTTGCACTGAACCTTGATGAGGGGGGCCTCGAGCCCGAGACGGTCCTTGTGGGCGATCACGTCAACGCCACCGTCTTGCGAGTAGCTGGTGGTGCGGGCCTGATAGCCCATCACGCGGAGCAGATCGGTGGTGAAGAGCTCGAACTGTTCGTGAGTGAGGCGGCGGTGCAGCGTCCGCACGATGAAGTCCTGGGTATGCTGCTGAATCCGGTCAGCATTGGGCTCTTCCTCGTCCAGGGTGGGGGACAAGCCGTATTCAGGCGCGGGACTGCTGCAGGGGTAGG
>NZ_DCYC01000087.1:51051-87544 GCF_002330965.1 Arsenicicoccus sp. UBA2120 | reverse complement strand
CAAACCCGGGGCGGTTCACACGGCTGGGGCAGCCAGGCAGGACCGGTGGCCAGCCCCGACAGCGGGTTGGCGACGAAGAGCATCAGCACCGCACCGATGCCGATCCCGGCGACGCCCAGCAGCGAGCCGAGGCCGACGACGGTCGCCGAGATGGCGGCGATGCCCGCAGCGACCGCGGCTGACGTGAGCCAGTAGCTGCCGTCGAGGACCCCGAAGCCGTGCTGCAGGATCGCCGTCGCCACGAGCCCACCGAGCGCCGAGATTGCCAGGACGCCGCCGAGACGCCCAGCAGCGGAGCCGCGGTAGGCGAGGACGAGGGCGGCCGCGGACGCCATACCGCCGAAGATGAGGGGCAGTCCGAGGGTCATCAGGGCGGCGCCGGCGGGGTCGTCCTGGGGCATGGGCGCCAGCTCGGAGTAGGTCACCTGCTGACCCTTGGCGGCCAGCTGGGCGCCGATCCCCTTGAGCAGAGCGGAGTATGGCGCACCCGCCCCGGCCGCGGTCTGCACCGTCACGCCGGTGGGCGCCACGGACAGGCCACCGATCGCCTCGCGCTCACGGATGGCGGTCGCCGCCTCCTGCGCCGTGGGATAGGTCGCGACGTCGAAGGTGCCGGGGCTGGCCTTGCCCAGCATCCCGGTCAGCTGCGCGACGGCAGGTGCGGGGCCGCTGACGGCGAGGGGCAGGTCCTTGGCGCCGGAGCTCAGCGCGGGAGCGGCGAAGGCAAGGAGCATGAGGGCGATGACGGTCGGGATGCCGAGGATGGCGCCGAGCAGGACGCGCGGGCCGGCGCCCCCTCGATGGGTGGCGGTGCTCGTGTCGGCGCGGGTGGCGGTGCTGGTCGTCATGGTGGCTCCTCGATCGAGTGCGGCCGGGGTCCGGAGGTCGTATGACGACTCAGCGGTTCAATGGCCCGGATTTCCACAAGCGTAGAACTCCACAATTGTAGAAGTCAACACCGGCGGCATACAGTCTGGAGAAGACACCGCAGCAAGGAGAGTGACGGATGAGCGTCGACACGAACGGCCGGACGGGCCGCCGCCCCGGGCCGGTCTCCACCAAGGACGCGATCCTCGACGCCGCGCGCGACCAGTTCACCCAGCACGGCTACAAGGGGGCGACGCTGCGCGCAATCGCCGGCCAGGCCGGCGTCGATCCGGGCCTGATCAGGCACTTCTTCGGCGACAAGGAAGGGCTCTTCGCCGCATCACTGGCGCTGCCCCCGGAGGCGATGGCCGCGGTCCGCGAGTCGGCGACTGGGCCGCAGGAGGAGTGGGGCGAGCGCCTGACCCGCTCCTACCTCGGCCTCTGGGAGGACCCGGTCACCGCAGCTCCGCTCCGCGCGCTGGTGGTGTCGGCCTTCGCCAACGACCAGGCCCTGGACCAGTTCCGCGAGTTCGCGGTGGAGGCGGTGCTGCACGACATGCTTCCGCACCTCCCCGACGACCATCCCGGCCTGCGCATGGCCACCGCCATGACGCACATCGTCGGCATCGCCCTGGGCCGCTACATCCTCAAGGCTCCCCCGCTGGTCGCGCACAGCTTCGACGACCTCGTCACGATGATCGCCCCCACCGTCCAGGGCTACCTCACCGGCCCCCTCCCCGACGGCATCTCCTGACATCGGGGCCGCTCCTGGTGGTCATAGCCACCAGAAGCGGCCCCGATCTCGGACGTGCGGGCTCAACACGCCCTAGTCGACGAGGGCTGTGCGCCAATGTCGTTCGTGCGCACGGATGAACTCGACGGTGCCGTGCCAGTGCTCGCCGTGGCCCTCGGCATACATGCTGCCCCAGGGCTCGCGGCCGGTCTCGTGCGAGCTCCTGAGCAGGTCGTGCATCGCCTGGGCGCGATCGATCATGGTGGCGGGCAACGCATCTCGCAGACCGCGATCTGCGCCGTAGCCGTCGACGAACGCCGCGAGCCTCTCGGCCGACTCCGCCACGTCGGCGCCCGGGAAGAGGTGCGCGAACGCGATCGCGGCATACGCGAGGTCCCACAGGCGCGTGCTCGGGCCGGCTCCGTCCCAGTCGATGAAGACCAAGCGGTCGCCGTCGATGATCAGGTTCCAGGTCGCAAGGTCGTTGTGGCACAACAGGTCTGGTCCGTATGCCGGAAGCAGCACCGGCCAGTCGTCCGGCACCGGCAGGCCAACGCTCGCGTCGTGGATCGACCGCACGAGCCGACCCACCCGCCACACCTGGTCCGTGCCGAGCGGGGCGACGTCCATCGCCAGGGTCCCGGGCACGTAGTTCAGGACGAGCCAGCCCCGCTCGTCGCGCCCGTGCGTCGCCGGCACGTCGATGCCCCGCTCGCGCAGCGTCTCCAGGTAGCCGATGGTCCGCTCGGTGGTGGGAAGCCACGGCTTGCGGACGGTGTCGCCGACCCGGACCACGCCCTCGGTGGCGTTGCCGCCCTCGAGCCTCTCCTCCTGCTCGTCCCCCGTCACCGAGGCGACACTCCCAGGGCGGTCACGACGGTCTTGCCGGTGGCGTGACCCGACGCGACCTCCGCGACCGCTGCCGGCGCCTCGGCCAGCGGGTAGGTCGCGTGGATGACAGGTCGGAGGTCCTGCCGGGCCACGAGATCGGCCAGCTCGGCATACACCGACGCGTCCCGACGACGGGTGATGCCCGACCCGCCCAGCTCGGTCGCGAGCGCCGGCGAGGCCGAGCTCCGGATCGCCGACGGGTGCTTGGCCAGGGCGGCGGCCTGCCGCAGCGTGTCCCCGCCGACGGCGTCCACCACGGCGTCGACACCCTCGGCCGCGAGCTCCGCCACGACCTCGGCCCAGCCATCCCCGGACTCGACGTGCTCCGCGCCCGCGCTCGCGACGAGCTCGGCCTTGGCCGCGCTCGCCACCCCGATGACGCGGGCCCCGAGGTGCGCGGCGAGCTGCGCGGCGTGCACGCCCACCCCTCCCCCGGCTCCGAGCACCAGGACCGCGCCACCCGTCCCGACCCCCAGCTCGCCGAGGGCATCCCACGCCGTCCCGATGGCGACGGGGATGCAGGCGGCCTGCTCCGCCTCGACCCCGTCGGGGAGGCGCGCCGTCTGGTCGAGCTCGAGCAGGACGAGACCGCCGAGAGCGCCGAATCCCGAGGCGCACGAACCGAAGACGAGCTCGCCCTCGCGGAAGCGGCCCGACGGGTCCTCGACCACCGTGCCCGCGGCCTCGCGCCCCATGGCCATCGGGAAGCGCACCTCGACCTTGCCCTGGCGCTGCCCGCTGCGGACCTTGATGTCGGCGGGGTTGAGCCCGGCGGCCCGCAGACGGACGAGCACCGCGCCCGGCGTCACCACCAGGTCCGGCACGTCCAGGAAGCGCTCGACCTCGGGCCCGCCATACTCCGTGAATCCGTAGATGCGCATCAGCTCTCCTCCACCTCGATGTCCGCAGCCAAACGTGCTCGCAGTCTCCTCCTGCGGCGCGCCACACTCCACAGCAGCGCCTGTTGACCCTCGAGCAGCGGTGGCTCAGATTGGGTCCGTGCGCAACCACACGGAGCAGTACCTCAGGGCCCACCTCGGGCAGGCACTCGACGAGGTGCAAGCTGGCGACGAGGTCACGATCCTGAGGGACGAGCGACCCGTGGCCCGCATGGTCCCTGCGGCCGCGCCGGCACCACGGACGTTCGGGATGATGCGGTTCGAGGTGCCGGACGACTTCGACGCTCCGCCGACGCAGGCGGAGCTGGCAGCGTGGGAGTGACCGCCGCCAGCGCAGATCTGCGCATCTACTCACCTTCCAGCAGAGACTCGAAGTCCTGCCCACCAAAGAAGATGCCGAGGACGGTGACGTTGCGCAGTCGGTCATCGACCACGTAGGCCACGAGGACGCCCTTCTTGTAGCTGGACGTCCGTAGTCCCGGTCGCAGATCGCTCCTGGATGTGCCGCCGTGCGGCAGCACCCCCAGCCCCTCGCAATAGGCGATCACCGCCGTGAGGTACGCGTCGACGACCGGCGGGTGAGCCACCCGCACGAGGTGGCGCTCAAGGGCCATGAGCTGGTCAAGCGCATCGGGGTCGAACGAGACGCCGTAGTTCACCGGCCGCGGGCCTGGGCCATCCGGTGCCGCACCTCGTCTGCAGACATTGCTCGGGAGGGGTCAGCACGAAGCCCGTCGTACGCAGGCAACACCGAGTCCCGCAACCACGACTCCACCGCGCGGTCACGTGCAGCGAGCGCGCGGAGGCCTTCACGCACCACCTCGCTCTCCGAGGCGTAGTCCCCCGAGCGCACTCGAGCCCGCACCATGTCCGCCATCTCGAGCGGCAAGGTCACGCTCATCTGTCGTGTCGTTCGCATCGGGCCCCCTCGTGAGTAGGACTCAATCCTACTTCGCACGTCGAGATACGGAAGGTCTGCTGGGACGCAAGACACTCGTCGCCGCGGGTGCCTGATCAGCGCACCGGGGCGCACCGGGGCGCACCGCACCCCCGGCATCCGTTGATGTCGGGGATGTCGGGGGCTTGCACTCCACGCGGTGAGTCAGGCGAACTGGCCGACCTCGTAGTGACCGCCCTGCTGGCGGGTGATGACGTTGAAGCGGTTGAAGGTGTTGATGAGCGCGATCTGGGCGACCAGGGCACCGAGCGTCGACTCGTCGAAGTGGTGGGCGGCATACGACCAGGTCTCGTCGCTGACGCCCGTGCTGTCGGCGAGGCGGGTGCCCTCCTCCGTGAGCGCCAGTGCGGCGCGCTCCTGCTCGGTGAAGACGGTGGTCTCGCGCCAGGCCCCCACGAGGTTGACGCGCAGCGGGGTCTCGCCGGCGTGGAGCGCCTCCTTGACGTGCATGTCGAGGCAGGCGCCGCAGCCGTTGATCTGGCTGGCGCGGATGTTGACCAGCTCGGCGACGCGCTCGGGCAGCGCTCCGCTCGCGGCGCGGCCGGCCGAGATGACGTGCGGGAGGATGGTCATGAGGGTGTCGTGGGCAAAGGGGTTGAGTCGGGCTTCCATCACGTTCTCCTTGGTTGCGGTGATACCCGTATGACGGCGGCCCGGCCACAGACGTAACACCGTCACCCCGCCGGAGGACGGTCCCGCACACCGGCCGCCAGGACCCGGGCGCGGTCGTTGACCGACACGATCTCCACGATCAGCCCGTCCACGACCGTGCACCCCACGACGCCGAAGGCCCTGCCGTCCTTGCTCCGGAACACCACGCCCGGCAGGCCGTTGACGATCGCCTCCCAGGCCATCGCCGCGCCGCGGGCGCCGCGCTCGGCGACGGTCGCGACCTCCGTGGCGCCGATGCGCACGCTAGATCCGCGCGGGTTGTCGATGCGCAGGGTGACGTTCGGGTCCAGGACCGCGAGCAGCCCGTCGAAGTCGCCCTCCCGCGCAGCCATGAGGAAGGCCGCGACGACGGCGCGCCCCTCACGCCCGTGGCCCGGGTCCGCCGGTCTCCCCCGGACCTTGCGCCGGGCCCGGCTGGCCAGCATCTTGGTGGCGTCCGTCGACCGGCCGAGGATCTGACCGATGTCGGCGAACGGCACGGCGAACATGTCGTGCAGCACGAACGCCAGCCGCTCGGCCGGGGTGAGCGTCTGCAGCACCACGAGCATCGCCAGCCCGACGGACTCCGCGAGCACGGCCTCCTCCTCGGGGGCCGGGCTCCCGTCCTCGACCACGACCAGCTCGGGGGTCTTTCGTCGTATGCCGTCGCGCCCCGGCTCGCACGGGACCGCAGCACGTCGATGCAGACACGACCGACGACGGTGGTCAGCCAGCCCGCGAGGTTGTCGATGCTGTCCACGTCCTGGCGCGACAGCCGCAACCACGCCTCCTGCAGGGCGTCCTCGGCGTCGGTCCGCGACCCGAGCATCCGCACGGCGACGGCCTCGAGCCGACCCCGGTGTGCCTCGAAGGCCGCGGCGAGGACGTCAGCGTCTCCGTCGCTGCCTCCGTCTCCACCTCCGGTCAGACCGTCCATGGTGACCACCTTCCTCCGTCGGTGTCGTCATGGGAATGACGGCCGGCACCGCCCTGACGTAACGCGCGTCCGCCGCCATTCGCGCACGAGCTGACCCGACGGGTCATTTCTGGTCGCCTAGGCCCGCGTCTGGCCGGCCAACCTGCCCCGGCGGGTCACTTCCGGTCGCCTAGGCCCGCGTCTGGCCCGTCGGCCTGCCCCGACGGTCACTTCCGGTCGCCTAGAGCCGAGTGTGGGGCGCCGACCTGCCCCGACGGGTCACGTCCGGTCGGGTAGCGTGCGGGTTGACCGTCCAGCGCGCCCCGACGGGTCACTTTCGGGCGGGTGCAGGCGCCGGGTGGGGGGTCCGCGCCCCGGCGGGTCACTTCCGGTCGGGTGGCGTGCGGGTTGATCCTCCACCGCGACCCGACGGGACACTTCCCGGCGGGTGCATGTGGCGGATGGGGAGCTCGCCGCCCCGACGGGTCATTTCCCGTCGCCTAGAGCCGCGCGTGGGGCGCCGACCTGCCCCGACGGGTCACTTCCGGTCGGGTGCATGTGGCGGGCGGGAGGTCCGCGCCCCGACAGGTCACCTCTGGTCGTCTGAGCTGCGGGTTGATCGTCCAGCGCGCCCCGACGGGTCACGTCCGGTCGTGTGGCGCGCGAGTTGACCGCTCGGCGCGACCCGACGGGTCACTTCCGGGCGGGTGCAGGCGGCGGGTGGGGAGGTCGGCGCCCCGACGGGTCACTTCCGGTCGGGGCCGGGGAGGTCGTCGCGCTGGCGGGCCAGATAGGTGCGCTCGGCCCGGTTGTCGGTCAGCGCGAGCGCCCGGTCGTATGCCGACCGCGCGTCACCCTCACGCCCGAGCCGGCGCAGCAGGTCCGCGCGGGTCGCGTGCATCGCGTGGTAGCCGTCGAGAACCCCGGCCACCTCGTCCACCTCGGCGAGGCCCCGGGCTGCGCCATACAGCTCGGCGACGGCGACCGCCCGGTTGAGCCGCACGATCGGCGACGGGTCCACCAGCACCAGCCGGTCGTAGACCGTGACGACCTGCCCCCAGTCCGTCTCACGTGCCGAGCGCGCATGCGTGTGAACGGCATTGATCGCGGCGAGCAACTGATAGCGACCCGGCGGATCGCCGCCCGAGGCCACCGCGTCGACGCACTCGTGCACGAGCACGTGCCCTTCGCGGATCAGCGCGCGGTCCCAGCGGCCGCGGTCCTGCTCCGCCAGCGTCACCAGCGCCCCGGTCGGCGAAAGCCGCGCCGACCGGCGGGCATCGGTCAGGAGCATGAGGGCGAGCAGGCCGGTGACCTCGCCGTCGTCGGGGAGCAGCGTGTGCAGCAGCCGCCCGAGCCGGATCGCCTCGTCGGTGAGGTCGGCGCGCAGGGCCTGGTCGCCATACGAGGCGAGGTAGCCCTCGTTGCAGATCAGGAAGACCACCGCCAGCACCCCGGCCAGCCGCTCGCGGACGTCGCCCTCCGACGGCACGCAATAGGGGATGTGCGCGGCCTTGATCTTGGCCTTGGCACGGGTGATCCGCTGCGCCATCGTCGCCTCCTGCACGAGGAACGCGCGGGCGATCTCGGCGACGGTGAGCCCGCCGATCAGCCTCAGCGTCAAGGCAACTCGTGCTTCCGTGGCGAGCGCGGGGTGGCAGCAGGTGAAGACCAGCCGCAGCCGGTCGTCCTCCACCGCCCCGGTGGTGACGGGCGGGCTGTCGTCGACCAGCCGGTATGCCGCCTCCTGCTTCACGTCGCGGCGGGACTCGCGTCGCAGCCGGTCGATGGCTCGGCGCGTGGCGGTGGTGGTGAGCCAGCCGCCGGGGTTGGGCGGTATGCCGTCCCGGGACCACCGCTCGACCGCCGCGACCCAGGCGTCGGCCGCCGCCTCCTCGGCGAGGTCGAGGTCACCGAAGCGGCGTGCGAGCGAGGCGACGACCCGCGCCCACTCCTCGCGGTGGGTGCGGGCGATCGCCTCGTCGACCGGGGATACCGTCACCCGTCGAGCATCTCCTGCACGGACTCCTCGGTCTGGAAGGGGCGGACCTCGACCTTGCCGCGGCAGGCCTTGGACCCCTCGGCGGCGAGGGCGAGCGCCTCGTCGAGGTCACGCGCCTCGATCACCCAGAAGCCGCCGAGGTGCTCCTTGGCCTCCAGGTAGGGGCCGTCGGTGAGGACGGGCTGGTCGCCCTGACCGTCGACGGTGGTGGCGCTGGCGACCGGCTCCAGCCCGTCGGCGAAGACGAAGTGGCCGTCGCGCTGCAGCTTGTCGTTGAAGGCGCCGGTCTCGGCGAAGGCCTCGAGCATCGCCTCCTTGGTCGGGAAGTGGCCGGGGTCGCCGGGCTTGCCGCGCTCGGCGGGGCCGTAGACGGACAGCAGGTATCTGGGCATGTCATTCGTCCGTGTGGGTGGGGACTGCTGGGCCGGCCTGCGGCGGAGCCGGGAACCGGTGAACCTCCTGCGGCCAGTCGAGCGCGACGGCGAGACGTCCCGCCCAGTAGCGGGCGGCCTCGTCGTCAGCGACCTCCACGATGGTGAAACCGCCGAGGTGCTCCTTGGTCTCGGCATACGGCCCGTCGGTGTGGACGGGCGCGCCGTCCTGCGCCGTGACGCTGCACAGCACGGTGGAGGCGTCGAGCCCGCCGTCGCCGAAGACGAAGACGCCCTCGGCCTGCATCTCAGCGATCACGCGGTTCCCCGCGACGCTCTTGGCCAGCAGCTGCTCGTGGGTGTGCGGGGACACCCACTCGTCGTTGAACGAGATCAGGTATGACGGCACGGTCGCTTCCTCTCCTGGTCGCGGCGAGCGCCGGGTGACGTCTCGCCGACGGCGACCCTCGGTCACCGCCTGTCCCTTCTACGAAGGACTGCCCTCCAGAACGACACCTTGGTGGCATCCTGTCGCCATGTCCATGCCTCGACCATCCGTGGTGGCGTACTACACCCTGGCGGTGATCCACCTGGGGTGCGTGCGGGCGTGGATCTCCGCCTTCGACCCGACCGAGGACCTGTCCGGCGAGCTGATCAGCGGGATGATCCTCGGTCTCGGGATCTGCGTTCTCAGTCCCTTGCTGGCCAGGCGGATCGTCGGCAAGCCGTCGACCGGCTACGACCTGCTCTCCGACGAGGACAAGGCGGTGGTCGACGAGGCGCTGGCGGCCGGGGAGCAGCGTGGGCGGGTGACCCTGCGCGCCATCGAGCGCGAACGGGCACGCGAGCGGCTCGGCGACAACCCACGGTTCCGCTCGATGCTCTGGTGGATCGCTGCGATCCTGGCCGTGCCGTATGTCGTGATGCCCTTCACCGCCACCCGACCGGCCTGGCTCGTCGCGGTCACGATCATCACGACCGTGTGCATCCTGCTGTTCGCGTTTCTGAGGCGGAAGCGGGTCACCCCTGACCTCCCCGAGGACGAGCGCCGGCGACTGAGGGCCGTCGCGAAGGCCCGCCCCTGAACGAGAACCCGGTCGCCTGCCTCGTCGGCGTCGTCGGCGTCGTCGCCGTCGTCGCCGTGCTTCAGGCGTCAGGCGTCAGCGTCGGCGCGTAGCCCGCGCGCGACGGGGTCGGCGAGCAGGTAGAGGCCGAGCACGAGGACGGGGACGGCGGCCAGCGCGAAGCCCCACGCGATGGAGCGGTGGAGCGCTGCGCCGAGGACCGCGATCGAGAGGGGTTCGAGCACGACCCGCGGCAGGCCGAGCAGCGCGCTGATCCGCCCCAGGAGGTGCTTGGGGGTGCGCGTCTGGATGAAGGTCGGCAGGGCCACGTCGGAGCTGTAGGCCACGCCGATGCCCAGCGGGACGAGGATCGCGGCGGCCACCCAGGCGGAGGGGGTGTGCCCGAGCAGCGCGAAGGCGGACCCCTCGGCGAGGGTCATGCCGATGATGAGCAGACCCCACCGGTCCGGCAGGCCGGTCACCGCAGCAGCGGCCGTGCCGATGAGCTGGCCTGCGCCCCAGGCGGACACGAGCACGCTGAGCGCCCAGGGGGACGACGTCCAGGAGGCTGCGAGGGTCGGCAGCCCCACGGCGAAGAGGCCGCTGTAGGACAGGGTGGCAGCAGCGACGATGAGCAGGACCAGGCGCGTCTCGTGACTGCGCCAGGCGTGCGCGAGCCCGACCCTGATGTCGGCGAGGATGCCGGCGCCGGCCTCTCCCTCGACGTGGGCGCCGCGGGGCACGCTGCGCACCGTGTACGCCGCTACGGCGAAGGTGAGCGCGTTGGCGGCGATGGCCGCACCTGCTCCACCCAGCACGATGAGGCCGGCCCCGATCACCGGGCCGAGGAGGTAGGACACCTGCTCGAGGAACCCCTGGGCGGCGTTGCCGCGGGCGTAGGCCGCCTCGGGCAGCAGGTGGGGCAGCACCGACTCGGACGCCGGGGTGAACATCGCCGCCGTGATGCCGGTGACCACGGCCACGACATACAGGTGCCACATCTGCACGGAGCCGCTGATCACGAGGGCGGCGAGGACCGCCATGGTCACGGCGCGGACGACGTGCGCGGCGAGCATGACGCGACGCGCGCTCATCCGGTCGGTGATGGCGCCGCCGAGGAGCAGCAGCAGACCGCGCGGGACCGCCTGGGCCAGCATCACGCCCGCGAGCGCCGCGACGGATCCGGTCTCGTGCAGGACCATCCAGGCCAGGGCGATGTCGAAGGCCGAGTCGCCGAGCATCGACAAGCCCTCGCCCGCCACCACCGTGACGAACCGGGGGTGCGCGCGCAGGCCCGGGCGGCTCGAAGCGGCGGCAGGCACCCGTCCAGTCAACCCCACGTGCGGGTTGCGCCATACCGGGTTTGTCGCGTCGGGCCGATGGGCGCGCAGCCGACCCGGCGGGTCACGTCAGCGGCAGATCAGCGTGTGATCTCGTCGATGAGGTGAGCGCCCAGGCCGACCTTGTCGTAGTGCTCCTTGCACAGGGCGATGTAGTCGAAGACGTCGAACGTGTCGGTCGGCTTGCCGTCCTCGTCCAGCCAGATCAGCGGGCCGGTGACGTTGAAGTGGACGCGCATGGGCTCGTCGCTCTCGTAGGAGACGAGCGTGTGCGAGCTGCCCGGCGTCTCGACGATGAAGTCGCCGGCCTCGGCGATCCAGTCGTACTCCAGATATCCCCACCGTCCGGAGAGCGTGTAGCCGAACACCTGGTGGGGGTGATAGTGCCGGTTGACCAGGCCGGGCTCGCGTGCGTAGAGGATGTCGCACCAACGGTTCTGGTCGATGTTGATGTAGATCGGCCGGGACGAGACGGTGTCGCTGAACGGCACGTAGTAGCGCTCGTCCTCGGTGGGGCAGTTCGGCATGTAGACCTCACGCCGCGCGCCGGGCTTCTCCGACGGGACGATCGGCTTGATGCCGCGCCAGAACTCGGATCCGCCGTCCTTGCCGGCGATGCGGACGTCTGTCATGTCGGGCTCCTTCGCTCAAGAACCGGCTCAGCGTCCGGGGGTGCATGGCCGGGCTCCCAGCAGCATGTCACCAGCGGCGCCGACCCGCGAGGTGCTGGGGCAGGTGGTCGTCCACGTCGGGCAGGCCAGCCTGGAGCGCCGGGCTGATGGCCAGAAGCGCCCTCACGGGTCACATTGAACGATCCAAAGATGCGCTTCGCGACGAAAGGTGACCCGTCGGGTCGACCGTGGCACGCCAGACCGGCTCGCGTCAGTCGTCGCCGGTGTGGGCGCGCAGGTAGCGACCGAAGTGGGGCACGGTGAACGCGATGCGCCCGCGCTCCCCCGAGTAGATGAGGCCCTTCTTCATCAGCGCGTCGCGTGCGGGCGACAGGGACTGGGGCTTGCGGCCGAGCAGGGTCGCGACGGCCGAGGTGGCCACGGACTCGGTCTCGTCCAGGGGGTTGCCGGCGTCGCGCTCGGCGAGGGCTACGTCCGCCATGGCGCGCAGGTACTCCCGCTCGGCCGGCGTCGCCCGCTCGTAGCGTGACCCGAAGAAGCCGACGGCCAGCTCCTCCTCGGCCTCCGGCGCCGCGACCTTCACGTCGTCCACGGTGATGGGGGTGGCGGGCGCCGCGTCCCACGCCACCTGGCCGTACGCCTGGATGAAGTAGGGGTATCCCCCTGTCACGGCATACATCTCGGCGAGCGCGTCCTCCGCGAAGGCCGCGTCCTCGGACTCCGCCGGCGACTGCAGCGCCTGGTCCGCCGCGGCCCGCGACAGCCGGTCGATGCGGTTGTAGCGGAAGAGCCTCTCGCTGTAGGACTTCGACGCCGACAGCACCGCCGGCAGGTGGGGCAGCCCGGCACCGACCACGATCAACGGCGACCCCTGCTGGGACAGCTCGTGGCAGGCCGCGCACAGGGCCGACACGTCCTCGGCGTGCAGGTCCTGCATCTCGTCGATGTAGATCGCGATCCCGCGCCCCACGTCCGCCGCGAGTCCCGCACAGTCCGAGAAGAGCTCGACCAGGTCGATCTCGATGTCGCCGGAGTCCGCGCGCCCGGAGCTGGCCGGGACGTCGATGCCCGGGTTCCAGCGGTCGCGGATCTTGGCCTTGGGGTCGACGTCGCGCTGCGCGAACGCCTTGATCACGCCGAGCACCTGGTCGACGTCGTCGCCCTGCGGGTGGCCGAGCTCACGGACGGCCGTGTGCAGGGCGGAGGCGAGCGGGCGGCGCAGGCGCTGGTCGGGCCGCGCCTCGAGCTTGCCCGTCCCCCAGTGAGCCCGGACCGCCGCCGAGCGAAGGGCATTGAGCAGCACCGTCTTTCCGACGCCCCGCAGGCCGGTCAGCACGATCGACCGCTCCGGACGACCCCGCGCCACCCGCTCCAGCACGACGTCGAAGGCTTTCAGCTGCTCGTCGCGCCCCGCCAGCTCGGGCGGTCGCTGGCCGGCACCAGGGGCATAGGGGTTCTTGATCGGGTCCACGCTCGCACCCTATGCGGCCATCTAGCGGCGACCCGAGATCTCGGCATACAGCACCAGCGTGTCGCGGCCCGGCGGCGATCGTCTCGTATGCCGGAGCCTACTTCTGGGCCTAGATACCGCCATACGGCCTGATCAACGGCACGACGACGCGCCCCGACCGACCCACGGGTCGTCGAGCAACCTCCCAGCCTGGTCCCGAAAAGGTAGGTTCGAGGCATGGCTCTCGCACGCTACGTGGACCTCACCATCGACGCCGCCGACACGGCAACGCTGGCGATGTTCTGGTCCCGCGCGCTGGGCCTGCGGATGGAGGGCGATGACGAGAACGGCTTCCGGCTCGTCGGCGACGACGAGACCGACACGGTCTGGATCCGCCCCCGCCTGGCCCCCCGCCAAGAGCGACGACGCGTTCACCTCGACATCTACGCCGCCAACACCGACGACCTCATCGCCGCAGGCGGCACCCTCGTCGACCAGGGCAGCTATCCCTGGGACGTCGCGCTCGACCCCGAGCAGCGCGAGCTCGGCGTCATCGTCCGCCCCAGCGACAAGCGCCGGATGTACCAGGTCGTCGTCGACTCCCCCGACCCCGAGGCCAACGCCGCCTGGTGGGGACGCGTCCTCGACACCCGGATCCACCAGGTCCCCGAGGACCCGGACAGCGCCTTCATCGAGCCGGTGCCGGGCGCGCCGTTCGAGTCCATCGTCTTCGCCCGCGAGACCGAGCCCAAGACGGTCTTCAACTCCATGCGCTTCGCGGTGTCCGCGCAGACACCCGACGTGCTGCTCCTCCTCGGCGCCTCGATGTGCGAGGAGGAGTGCCCCGATCCACGACGGACGTACCTCCGCGATCCGTTCGGCAACGAATTCACCTGGGTGGCACCATGACTCTGCAGACCGGCACGCACCAGTTCACCGGCCGGATCCTCGGCCTCGGCTTCGACGAGGGCACTCGCATCGTCGTCGGGCACTGGTCCCGATCGCCGTTCGGCGACTTCGCCGACGTGATGGTCGAGCGCCGCGACGGGCACCGCATCCTGCTCGCCCCGACGCAGGAGATCGCCGACACCGTGGCCGCGCTCTACACCTTCGACGAGGTGCAGGTCGTGCCGGTCGAGGCGGCGACGCGCGGTCGCGTGCTCACCCTCACCGCCGGACCGCTCGGCCTGTCCGCCACCATCGGCGAGCGCACCTCGCTCGGCAAGGCGCTCGCCATGGTCCCGTCGGCCCTGAGCAGCCGCGCCTGGTGGAGCCGGGTCACCGACCCCATCGCGCAGGCCCTGCTGCGTGGCGTCAGCACCCGCGGCACCACCGCCAACGGCCTGCCTGCCACGTATGGCGCGACCGACGTCCACGCCGTCACGGACGCCACCGCCACGTGGGACGGATCCGACCTGGGCGCGCTCGGGCCGGTGTCGCCGCCCGTGCGGTTCGGCTTCGGCTCCACACCGCCCGAGCCCAGCCTCACCGCCCTGACCACGACCATCGAGGTGCCCGAGCCCGATCCGCTCACCGGCGTCATCGACTGCTGGGGCGTGGGGCCGTTGCGCGACAAGCAGGCCCGCGAGCAGGACGAGGAGTCCGAGGTCTCGCAGGAGGCGCGGGCGGCCCGGGCCGAGGGCGCTGACGGCCTGCTGCCCACGCCGCTCAGCGACGCCAAGCGCGAGGGCGAGCTCCCCCGCTGACCTACCTCAGGTAGTCACATCCACCCGGCTTCGCACCGCAGGTCGATGTGACGAAGTCAGGCTGGTGTGACCAACCCAGGCTGATCCTGCGCTCGTATGACGATGACGCCCGCTAGCGCTGTATAGGGACTGCGCTAGCGGGCGTCATACGGTGTCATCGTCCACTGGTCACATGACGTCGGGGTCGCCGCCCTGCTCGGTGACCAGGGCGCGACCCGCGGCCTTCCAACCGAGCATGCCGTCGGTGAGATTGGCTGCGTCCCAACCGTTCTGGTTGAGCCAAGCGGTTGCGCGCGAGGCCCGGCCGCCACCCCGGCAGGTCACGGGGAGCACGTCGACCTCGGGCAGCTCGCCCCGGCGCTCGGCCAGCTGGTCGAGCGGGATGTGTATGGCGCCCGGCGCGTGGCCGAGGTCCCACTCGTCCTGGTTGCGGACATCGAGGATGACGGCGTCGTCCTCGAGCTCGTCACGGCTGATCTGGGGCACGTCGGGCTGGGCGTCTGCGGGGATCGTCATGGCTCAACCCTGCCATCGCCCCCGCCCCGCCCGCCATACGTCGCCCGCGTCCGCGCTCGCAGCGCTGACCCCGCACGCTCAGACACCCCCAACCGTGCATCCCTCGCGCTCGCAGCGCTGACCCCGCACGCTCAGGCACCCCAACCGTGCATTGTCCGCGCTCGCAGCGCTGACCTGCACGGGTCCCGACGCGCGATGTGAGCTCGGAGCTCACAAAGTGCCGAAAAGGTCGGCTCCGCTCGGCGGTTCGTGCGCTGGCAGCTCACAAACGCCGATGGAGGCGACCCCGGACGACACGAAGTGAGCCGCGAGCTCACGAACGGTCGCCAGCGCGGCGAATCCCGGCCCGTGGACGGCACAAAGTGAGCCCCGAGCTCACCAACGGTCGGCTAGACGAGCTCGAGGTCGACCTGGACGGAGTCGCCGGCGCCCAGCCCCGACTCCTCGCGCCGCGCCTTGGAGAAGGTGATCAGGCTGCGACCACCCCGGCTCGCCACGGTGGTGTCGAAGGTGTAGCTGCCGTTCAACGTGACCCTGACCTTGGGCCGCTTGCTCTCTCCCAGGACGCTGAGGACGTCGGGCGGCACCTCGATGCCCGTGTTGTTGCCGCCCATGGGCAGGATGATCTCGGTGGTGTAGGTCGTGGCCAGGGCTACTTCAGGAACTTCGAGGTACGTCGGTCCGCGAGGGGCTTGCCGCCGGTCTGGCAGGTGGCGCAGTACTGCAGCGAGGAGTCGGCGAAGGACACCTCACGCACGGTGTCGCCGCACTCGGGGCAGGGCTCGCCGGTGCGCCCGTGCACCCGCATCCCCGCGCGCTTGGCGTCCTTGAGCTCGGCGGCGGGCTTGCCGGACGCGGCGATCACCGCGGACGCGAGGGTCTCGCGCAGCGCCTCGTAGAGCGTGGCGACCTGGTCCTCCCCGAGCGCCGCAGCCTTGGCGAACGGCGACAGGCGCGCGACGTGCAGGATCTCGTCGCTGTAGGCGTTGCCGATCCCCGCGATGACGGACTGGTCGCGCAGGACGCCCTTGATCTGGGCGTTGCGGGCGCCGAGCAGCGCGGCGAAGGCGTCGAGGGTGAACGCGTCGGCGAGCGGGTCGGGCCCGAGCCGCGCGATCCCGGGCACCTCGGGCGGGTCGGCCACGATGTATGCCGCCAGGCTCTTGCGGGTCCCCGCCTCGGTCAGGTCGAAGCCGCCACCGGACGCCAGGCGGACCCGCACGGCGACAGGAGACTTGTTGGGGCGCAGCGCGGTACGCGGCATCTCGTCATACCAGCGAAGCCAGCCGGCCTTGGCGAGGTGAAAGATCAGGTGCAGCCCGTCGCAGTCGATGTCGACGAACTTGCCGTGCCGCCCGACCCCGGAGACCACCAGGCCGTCGAAGGCCTGCGGGGCGGGGGCGTAGGTCTTGAGCACGGAGAACGATCCGAGCTCGACGGCGGTGATGGCGTCGTCGACGATCCGCTCGGTCAGGAAGTCGACGAGCGCCTGGACCTCGGGCAGCTCCGGCATGGGCTCATCCTGCCCCACCCTCGCCGGACCGACAACGGGTCCGGCGAGGGTTCCGGCGAGGGGGCCCACAACAGGTCCGGCGGGGCCAGCAGGGGATCCGGCCAGAGCGAGAGGCAGACGTCAGAGCGGGTTCTGGTCGTCCCGGTCGGGCTGCGCGGCGGCCGCCTCGGCGTGGGCGGCCGACTCCTCGACCTCGGGGTGGTGGTGCGCCCCGGCGTCGCCCGCGTGGAACGCCGACCGCAGCCGCTGCGCCAGGCCGTAGCCGTCGGGCGCGCGGTAGACGGGCGTCGTCGCGTTGATCCGCTCGATCGGCTGCAGCTCCTCGTTGGACACGGGCAGGCCGTGCGACAGGACCTGCTCGGCAGGCGTGAGCTCGCGGATCGCGATGAGCTCCACCACGTCGGGGTGGTCCTCGGCGAAGTCGGAGTAGAGCTTCGGGTCGTGCTGGCCGTCGTCCCCGACGAGTAGCCAGTGGATGTCCGGGAAGTCCTGCCACAGCCGGCGCAGGTTGGCGCGCTTGTGCTCCTGCCCGGACCGGAACCACCCGGTGTTGGTGGGGCCCCAGTCGGTGAGCAGCAGCGGCCCGAGCGGGAACCCGTGACGGGAGAGGAACTGCGTGAGCGTCTGGAAGGTGTTCCACGCGCCGGTGGACAGGTAGATCACGGGGGCGCCGGGATAGCGCTCCTGCAGCTCGCGGTAGAGCGGTGCCATGCCGGGGACCGCGCGGCGGGTGTTGGAGTGGACGACGAAGGTGTTCCACGCGGCGATCATGGCGCGCGGCAGCATCGTGGAGATGACGGTGTCGTCGATGTCGGAGACGATGCCGTACTTCGTCTCCGGGCCGATGATCAGGACGGGGGCGTCGGCGGGGTCCGAGTCGGGCGACTCGATGGTGGCGGTGTGCCAGCCGGCGTCGAGCCCGGGCTGCTCGACCCACACGTCGACGTAGCCGCCGCGGTCCGTGCGCGCCTCGACCGCCTTGTCCCCCAACCGGATCGTGACGGGGGCGTTGGCGGCGGGCGGCGGCGTCGCGAACGACCGCCAGCCGCGGTCGCGCTCCTCGCCGCGCAGGGCGCGCACCGCGTCGTCACGGTGCGGGCTCGCCTGCGTGGACTCGTCGCCGGGGCGTGCCATCTTGATGCGGCCGAGCACACGCACGCGCTCGGGGGTGCCGTAGCCGGTGTGTCCGATCGCCTGGGTGCGCCAGCCTCGCTCGTGCAGGAGCGAGGTGATGCGGCGGTGCCAGGCGTCCTCGATCAGTGACGCGGTGTGGGGTCGTGAAGCCATGGTGCAGACCTTATGGGGCGGTGCCCCCCGGCGGGGGTGATGCGGCGAACCTCGCCCGGATCACTGTCGGGCGCCGCCGAGCCCGAGCAGCGCCGCGATCCCCAGGGCGCTACGCGGGTCGTAGGCCACGCGCCACAGCCCGCCGTGCGCCGCCGCCCGCGCCTCGGCCTGCCACGGCAGCGTGGGTCCGGCCTGGCCCGGGGCGCGGCGCAGGTCGTCGACCAGCAGTGCGGCCATGAGCGTGTTGCTCGTCGCCGGCTCGAACACCTCGATGCCGAAGAAGTGGGCGCCGGCATACGCCGCGGCCAGGGCGCGGTTCTTGGTGACCGAGCGGGTGCGCGTGGGAGGGGCGACGTTCATCGAGACGAGGTACCCGTCGTCGGCGGCGACCGACGCGCGCCAGCGGTGCACGCGCTTGGCGAGCAGGTAGTTGGGGCCCTGCTGCTCGACGATGCTGTCGGAGATCGCGAGCTGCTCGCCGGGGGCGTACTGGCGGCGCAGCAGCCGGCCGCCGCTGGCGACGCGCAGCGGGGTCCGGACGAGGCGTCCGAGCGAGCGTTCGCCGTAGTTGCGGGTCGCCTGGGCCACCGCGTCCGCCGGCACCACGAAGGCATCGGTCGGCGTCGCGAGGAAGCCCAGCGCCAGGTCCTCGCGTCGGGCGGCCAGGTGCGTCGTGAGGGCGTCGACCGCCGTCGTGACGCGGACGTTGGTGGCGCCGTCGGCATACACGTAGTTGCCGAGCACGAGCCGGCCCTCGAGCCCGTCGATCCACCGCGCGACGGCCCCGAGGTCGTGGAGCAGGTCGGCTCCCGCGCGCTCGGCCAGCCTCGCGTCGCTCGCCTCGGGGTCGGGGGTCGGTATGACGAGCCGCCCGGCGCCCTCGCGGGCCGCCGTCAGGACGCGGCGCCACAGGTCTGGGCGGGGCAGGTCGATCCCGACGACCTCGCCGCCCCAGCGCAAGATCGACCGCAGCGGGCCCATCTCGGCGCCGGCTCCGAGCACGACGACGCGCTGGTCGCGCAGGTCGAGCCACTCGGGGTGGTCCAGGACACGCTCGACCGCCTGCTGCACGCCCGGCTCCACGACGCCGTCGCGCACCCACTGGTCCAGGCGCCGGCGCAGCTCGTCGCCGCGCAGCCGCCGCCCGCGATAGGGCAGGGTCAGCTCGCGCTCCGGCTCGGCCGTGCCCTCGACCGTGGCGCTGTGCAGCGGGGTGCCCACCTCGTCGAGACCCGCCTGCTGGGGCTGGTCCACGCCGCTCGCGCCGACCCAGCGCATCTGCCCGTGCAGCGCCTCGAGGCCCTGCCGCGCCACGGTCAGCGCGGCGTCGCGGTCCTCCATGCCGACCTCGACGAGGCGGCGGAAGTGCACGGCGTACTCCTTGCGCCACGCCGTCTCGCGCCGTGCCGCAGCGGAGCCGACGGGGTCCACGCCGCCGAGCGCGCCGGCCACGATCTCGCGACCGACCGCGCTGGTGCTGCGGCGGCCCTCGGTCTGGGGAAAGACGACTCCGGTCATGTCGGCCACGACGTGCTCCTTGGGGTGGGGAGGCAGTGCCTGCAGCCAACCACAGGGCCCGGTCGGGCGCGAGGACCGATCGTGTCGTATGCCGCTCTCTGCATTTCGCGCTAGACGCACATAGAGGGCTCGAGAGGTCGCGCGGCGCCGTCCGAGGGCACCCCTAGACTGGCGCCATGATCACGCCGGACGGGGGACGACTGCGCCTGCTGCGCGCAGGCACCCTCGCGGTGGTCATGATCTCCCTCGCCGCGCTCGCCCACGTGCTGGGTGGCGGCGCGCTGCCGGGCGGCGGCGTCCTGACCGTCCTGCTCGGGCTCGTCCTGGTGACCTGCTTGATCGCGAGCGGCCGCCGCCTCGGGGCCCCCTCGATCGGCGCGATCCTCGGGGGCGGGCAGCTCGCACTGCACGAGGCGTTCGCGCTGCTGGGGACGACCGGGGCCGACGCCGCATCACTCGGTCACGTCGTCGGCAGCGGGCACCACGCCGTCCTCGTCACCCACGCGGGCCAGGCGGGGTCGGGGCACCACCTGTCCCTGTCGATGGTCCTCGCGCACGTCCTCGCCACCGTCGTGACGGCGGCCGTGCTCGCCCGCGGCGAGCGCGCCCTGTGGCTGCTCGCGGGCTGGCTGGCGCCCGTCATACGGCTCCTGCTCGAACGCCCTGCCCACTGGCCCCGCCCCGCTGCCATCACCGTCGCCGTGCCGCGCCTGCGGTCGGCCGAGCTCGTCCTCGCGGCCCCGCGCCGTGGTCCTCCGCTGGTCGTCTGCGCCCGCTGACCCCGCGTCAGCCCACTTCGACCTGCCCAGACACCAGACCGACTCCGGTCAGACCAAGGACCACACCCATGCTCAAGCGCATCGCGCTGCCCTGCGCCGTCGCCTCGTTCGCCCTCGTCACCGCCGCGTGCGGGTCGGGCACGTCGACCACGGCCGCCGGCTCCAGCACCGCACCCACGTCCACCGCCTCCGCCTCGGCATCCCTGTCCCCCACCAGCGCAACCACCTCCCCAGCCACGACCGCCACCTCGGTCAACCACCGCTCCCTCATCGTCAAGGACCCCTGGGTCAAGGCGGTCAAGGGCGGCATGACCGGGCTCTTCGCGACCCTCGTCAACGAGACCGACCAGCCCGTCAGGGTCGTCTCCGCCGAGAGCGACGTCGCCGCCATGGTGCAGCTGCACATCACCGAGAAGGACGCCTCCGGCGCCATGGTCATGAAGGAGACCAAGGACGGGTTCACGGTGCCGCCGCACGGCACCTTCGAGCTCCGGCCGGGCGGCAACCACGTCATGCTCATGGGCCTCAAGAAGCCCATCCTGTCCGGCACCGAGACGGTCGTGACTCTGCAGGACGCCAACGGCGGCCACGTCCACATCCACGCTCCCGCACGGGAGTTCAACGGGGCCAAGGAGACCTACGGCGGCATGTCGATGACGCCCAACGCCACGCCGACCGCCCCCGCGTCAGTCTCCGCGTCCGCCTCCGCGACGACGCACGCGCACCGATGACGGCGAACCAGCGCGGTGCCGACGGGCATCGGCTCGACCGGCGTGACGTGCTCGTCGGCGGGCTGTCGGCGCTCGGTGGACTGGCCGCTGGCGCCGCGGGTGGGATGGGGGTGGCGCGATCCGGCGCCGCCCCCGCCCCCGCCGCGACCGGCGAGGGCCCGACCACGGTGCAGCTGGCCGGGCACCAGCGGCGGGCCTTCCACGGCGAGCACCAGCCCGGGATCATGGACCCGCCCCAGGCGCACGGCGTGTGGGTGGCGATGGACCTCGTGCCCGGCGCCGACGTCACGACGCTGCAGCGGCTCATGCGGATCTGGACGCAGGACATCGCCCAGCTCATGGCTGGTCAGGCGCCGTATGCCGACTTCGAGCCCGAGATGACCGCGACGACGGCATCGCTGACGGTGACGGTCGGGATCGGCCCCCGCGTTCTCGGGCTGCGCGGCGTGACGGCGCCGCGGCCGCCGTGGCTGGAACCGCTGCCGGCGTTCCCGCAGATCGACCGCCTCGAGCCGCACTGGTCCGGAGGTGACCTGCTGCTGCAGATCTGTGCGGACTCCCCCATCACGGTGTCGCACGCCCAGTGGGTCCTGACCAAGGAGGCCCGCACCATCGCCACCGTCCGCTGGGTGCAGCGCGGCTTCCGGCAGGGGCACGGCGTGACGAACCCCGGCGAGACGATGCGCAACCTCTTCGGCCAGGCCGACGGGACGGTCAACCCCGTGCGCGGCCAGGACGACGCGGTCGTGTGGTGCGGGTCGTCCGCGCCGCGGTGGCTGCAGGGCGGCACCACGATGGTGCTGCGCCGCATCGCCATGAACCTCGAGACCTGGGAGGAGGCCGACCCGCTGACCCGCGACACCTCCCTCGGCCGCCGCCAGACGGACGGGTCGCCCCTCACCGGTCGCGCCGAGACGGACGCACCCGACCTGGCGGCGACGAACGGGCTCGGGCTGCCCGTGATCGACGAGTTCTCGCACGTGCGTCGCTCCATGCCGCACGAGAAGGGGCTGCGTGACCGCTTCCTGCGTCGTCCCTACAACTACGACGACCCGCCCGCCCCCGGCCGACTGACCAACGCCGGGTTGCTGTTCGTCGCCTACCAGGCGGAGCTCGAGCAGTTCCTGGCGGTGCAGCGGCGGCTCGCCGAGGCGGACCTCCTCAACACCTGGACCACCCCGATCGGGTCGGCGGTGTTCGCCATACCGCGGGGGTGTCGTGAGGGTGAGGTGCTGGCGCAGGACCTCTGGGCGTGAGCGGCCGTCACGGCCGGTGAGCGCAGGATGCTCGCATCGGCCGGCGCATCGTCAGCTGCCGTGACGGTCCACGTCAGGGCAGCTGACGCGCCGCCCGCCGGGTGCGGACTCAGCGCTCCCAGCGTTGACCAGGCCCGCCACACGCGCTCCGGGGCGGCGCCGTAGCCTGGCGGCATGAGCAGCGACGCGACGCGCGACCCGCAGCACGAGACGGACGCTGACCAGACCGACGGTGGACCCACGGCGCTGGGGCAGGAGGACGACCTCGGCGACGTCCCCGCTGCCGCCGGCGGCCAGGACACGTCCGAGCCGGCGCAGGGCGAGGGCGAGCAGAGCTCCTACTGAGGGCGACGCCCGGCGCAGCCTGCACAAAGTGACCCGTCGGGGCGGCTGGAACGATCAACGGTCCGAACCGGAACGATCCGCCTGCCCCGTCGGGTCACCTCAGCACCGACGCCTGCCGATGTCTGTCCGAGGGCTGTCTGAGGTCCGCCTGGGGCCTGTTCGAGGGCCTGTCCGAGGTCACCGCTAGCGTGCGGGCCATGACACCGACCACGAGCGGCGGACGCGACGCGACCACCGAGCTGCGGCAGGCCCACGACGTGCTGGCCGAGCCGTATGCCGAACGCCTGGCGACCCTGCTCGACGAGATGCCGCTCGAGCGCGGGATCCTCGCGGCGTTCTGCGATCTCGTGCGGGCAGCCGCGGATGCGCGCGGCGCGGGCGCCCCCACCGTCGGCGACATCGGTTGTGGGACAGGGAGGTTGGCGGCATACGTGCTGAACCGCGGGATCGGGGTGCGCGGGCTCGACCTCTCCCCCGAGATGGTGCGGGTCGCGCGGCGGGAGCAGCCGGGGCTGGACGTGCAGGTGGGTGACGTGCGGGCGCTGCCGTTCGGGGACGGCGAGCTCGACGGGGCGATCTGCTGGTACTCCCTGATGTATCTGCCGCCGCAGGATCGGCCGGCCGCGTTCGCCGAGCTGGCCCGGGTGGTGCGGCCCGGTGGCTATGTCGCGACCGCGTGGAAGGTCGGCGACGACAGCGTGCGCCGCGGGGGCGAATCCCTCGGACTGGGCATCGGGTTCGACATCTGGTGGCTGTCGCAGGGGGAGCTGACGCGCAGGTTCGAGGAGGCCGGGTTCGCGGTGGCGTTCTGGGGCGGGAGGCCCGCCGACCCGGACGAGCAGCAGCCCCAGGGCTACCTGATCGCCCGGCGTAGCAGTATCTGAGCGACTATTGACTTTGCCTTAGACATCCCTAGCGGAGGTGATCGACCGACCCCCAGCGCCGACTGGTGAAGGCCGTGCGCACCTCGTGTGCTCCCGGGCCTCGAGCCGCGGCGACTCGCGTCAGCCCGGCTGGGCGTCGCCCCACTCCAGCTTGCGGGCCTGCTTGTAGTCCGCGCCCTGCCGCTTGGACACGAGGCGCTGCGCGGCGGTGCCGTCGGCCTGGCACAGCGGCAGCCCGACGAGGCCCTTGCGGATCATCGGGTGGCGGATCACGCGGGCGGCATACGGCTCGACGGGCAGGCGCGTGGCCAGGACATAGCTGAACTTCTCGTCCTCGTAGGACAGCTCACCTCCCTTGACCGCCCGGTGCAGCGCGGATCGCTCGACGTGGGCGGGCAGGTGGCACCAGTCGTCCCCGACCAGCGGGCAGTCGAGCTGGTGAGGACAGGGCGCGGCCACCCGAAAACCCCCGCTCAGCAACAGGCCCCGCGCCTCGAGCACCCGGCGATAGCCCGCAGGCGTCCCCGGCTCCACCACCAGCACCGTGCTCGCCGTCGACATGGCGGTGGCGACGGCCTCGTGCCGCAGCGCGTCCGGCAGCTCGCCGACGACATACGACAGGGTGGCGAGGTCGGCGACGTCGCCGAGCGCACCAGGCCGCGCGCTGTGCCCCAGCGTCCAGGCGTGCCAACGGGACTCGCGCAGTCCCGCCACCGACGACCCCCTCGCCAACCGAGCCCCCAGCGTCCGCGCGGGCTCTGACTGCTCGAGCACGTCGACCTGCTCCAGCTCGGGAGCCCAGGCCGCCACGGCCCAGCCCGCCGCGCCCGTGCCGCCACCGAGGTCCACCAGCCGGCGCACGCGCAACGAGGGCACCGCCACCGACGCCTGCTCGAGCACCGACCGCAGCGCCGCGACGGTCGCGGGCATGCGATAGGCGGCATAGGCGGCCACGGTCACCGGGTCGTCGAGGATGACCGAGGCAGGGACCGAGCCCGAACGATAGGCCTCGATGAGCCGGGCCACACGCCCAGCGAGCGCCTCGACCCGGTGGCCGGCCAGCGTCTCGGCGAGCAGGTCTCGCAACTCCTCCGCCACCACGCGGGAGTCGTGGTCCGGGCGGGCGGGGTCGTTCGGCATACCCACCAGTGTGGGCCATCACGACCGCTCGCCGAGCCCGCCAACCCGGTCGTCGACCGGCGTGCAACGGGTCGGGAACGGCCCTTGTGCCCCGGCCCGGCAGCCCCTACGGTCGACCCACTGACCGCATACCGGTCCACGAGTCCGATATGCGAACACCCACAGACCCCACCATCTCAAGGACGAGCATGGCCAAGCACACCGCACGCCCGGACGAGCCGGACATCATCCACGACTCCGACGCTCCGACGACCTCCCCCACGGAGTATCGCCGCGTCGCCCTGGCCACCATGGTCGGCACGACCATCGAGTGGTACGACTTCTTCATCTACGCCAACGTGGCGGCCCTCCTCTTCGGCAAGCTGTTCTTCAGCGGGCTCGGCGACTGGAAGGAGCTCGTCTCCTTCGCCACCATCGGCGTCTCGTTCTTCTTCCGTCCCGCCGGGGCGATGGCGATGGGCTACGTGGGCGACCGCTACGGCCGGCGCATGGTCCTCGTCTTCACGCTGATCCTCATGGGCATCGCCACCGCCTGCGTCGGCCTGCTGCCCACGACCCAGTCCATCGGCATGGCCGCGCCGATCCTGCTGATCGTCCTGCGCTGCCTGCAGGGCTTCTCGGCCGGCGGCGAGTGGGGCGGCGCCGCGATGCTCGCCGTCGAGCACGCGCCGCACGGCCAGCGCGGCAGGTTCGGGGCCTACCCGCAGATCGGGGTGCCGCTCGGCATGATGCTGGCCACGGCCTTCCTCACCGTGCTGTCCGCGACCCTGTCCAAGGACCAGTTCGAGTCGTGGGGCTGGCGCATCCCGTTCCTGTTCTCCATCGTCCTCGTCCTCGTCTGCCACTACATCCGGTCCAAGGTCGAGGAGTCGCCCGTCTTCGAGGAGCTCAAGGAGGCCCGCGCGCACAGCGCCGTCCCCCAGACGACGCTGGTCAAGAACCACCTCGGCGACGTCATCAAGGCCGCCGCGTCCTTCATGGGCAACAACGCCCTCGGCTACATGCTCGTCGGCGGGTTCGTCCTGGCCTACGCCACCAAGACCGCCAAGCCGCCGCTGGCCCGCACCGACGTGCTGCTGTGGGTCATGGCCGCCGCGGCGCTGTGGCTCGTCACCACGATGTGGGGAGCGATCCTGTCCGACAAGATCGGCCGCAAGAAGGTCTACATCATCGGCTACGTGCTCATGATCGTCGGCATGGTCCCGATGTTCATGGCTGTCCGGGAGGGCACCCTCTTCTGGGTCGCCGTCGCGCTGCTGTGGATCGCGATCCCCGAGGGCCTCACCTACGGCCCGCAGTCGGCGATGTTCGCCGAGGCCTTCCCCGCACACATCCGCCTCTCGGCCGTCTCCTTCGCCTACGCGATCGGCGCGGTCTTCGGCGGGGCGTTCGCGCCGCTGATCGCCGAGGCCATCACCAAGTCGACCGGCAGCGTCGTCAACGTCGCGTGGTACCTCATGGGCGTCGCCGTGATCTCGCTCGTCGCGGTGCTGCTGCTCAAGGACCGCACCAACGAGCCGCTCCACACGATGTCCGGCCACTGACAGCCTGGTCGGCCATCCAGCAGCGAGGCCGTATGACGGTGGGGCCCACCGTCATACGGCCTCGTCGTCATCGGGCCCCGGCTCAGCGCCGCGGGGGACCGCCACGCGATTGACACGCGTTTGACCGTGCTAATCCGGCGGGAGGACGATGGACCCATGTGTTCCTACTGCGGGTGCAAGGACATCGAGCTGATCGGGCGCTACATGGAGGAGCACGACCAGCTCATCAACGAGCTCGGGGTGCTGCGCAGGGCGTGCGACCAGCAGGACCTCGCCGCCGTGCAGGCCGCCTGCCAGCACCTCGCCGGGCTGATGCAGCCCCACTTCGACTCCGAGGAGCGCAGCCTGTTCGCCGTGCTCCGCGAGGACGAGGACTTCACCGAGCACGTCGACGACCTGTGCTCCGAGCACGAAGATCTGTGGGTGCTGTTCGACGCGGTCAAGGCGGGCGACTTCGGGGGCTACAAGGCGTTCGAGGACCGGCTGCGCGTGCACATGGACCGCGAGGACAACGGCCTGTTCCCCGCCGCGGCCGTGTCGCTCGACGGCCCGTCCTGGGACCGCATCATGGAGCTTGCCTGACGCCTGCCGGATTTTTGTGAGCTCCCAGCTCACGAAGCACCGCCCAGACGCCCGCCAGACAGCAGTTTGTGAGCTCCCAGTTCACGAAGTGCTGCCCAGACGCCCGCCAGACAGCAGTTTGTGAGCTCCCAGCTCACGAACGGCAGCGCGATGGCTGCGGATGGTCGCGGCGATGAGCGTCAGCCCCGGAAGGGTCGGCGCGACGGCATACCGCCGGTGGAGTCGGTCGGCTTTGTCGCGGCACGAGCAGTGATCGGGTCGTGATCCCGTATGTCGAGCGTGGCCCTCGCCCAGGTTGCGCGCGTAACGTCAAGGTATGCCCGCCGTCGCTGAACACCCTGACACCACCGGAGCCTCCCGCGCCGCGTCCTCGCCGAGCGTCGCGCAGCGGCCGGTGGAGGCCTTGCGCCAGGTCAAGCCCAAGCTGCGCGGGTGGCTGCACGCCGGCATGACGCCGGTGATATTCTTCGCCGGGCTGGTGCTGTGCGTGTTCGCGCCGACGCTGACGGGACGCATCGGCAGCGCGATCTACCTGGTGGCGGCGCTGCTGCTGTTCGGCACGAGCGCGACCTATCACCGCGGCACGTGGAACGAGAAGGTCTACGCGGCGTTCCGGCGCTGGGACCACGCCAACATCTACGTGTTCATCGCCGGTAGCTACACCCCGCTGGCGCTGCTGCTGCTCGAGGGTCGCTCCCGCGTGATCCTGCTGTCGCTGATCTGGGCGTGCGCGATCGCGGGCGTGCTGTTCCGCACGCTGTGGATCGACGCGCCGCGATGGCTCTACACCCTCCTGTATGTCGCGATGGGGTGGGCCGCGGTCGGGTGGCTGACGCAGTTCTGGGCCGCCGGAGGCGCGGTGACGGTCATCCTCATCGCGGTGGGCGGTCTGCTCTACACCGGCGGCGCGGTCTGCTATGGCCTGAAGCGCCCCAACCCCTCGCCCACCTGGTTCGGCTTCCACGAGGTGTTCCACGCCTGCACGATCCTGGCGGCGATCGTGCACTACATCGCCATCGCCTGGGTCATCTTCAGCTGACGCGCCAGCCTCACGCACCCCCGCACCCCGCACCCGCTGGCCGCATTGGTCACCAATCCCGTGTGGACGCCCATTGTGAACGTTCCAAAACGTTATTGGTGACCAATGGCGTGCGCTGGCGGGCCGGGGTCAGAGGCGGCGGGCGCTGGCGGGCCGGGGTCAGAGGCGGCGGGCGCTCGCGGGGCGGGGTCAGAGGCGGCGGGCGATGCGCTGGGCGCACTGCACGACCTGGTCAGCCAGGTCGGGGCGGGTGTTGTCGCCTACGTAGCTGACCGCGACGGCGGCAGGGACGTGGTGGCCGAGCAGCGGCGCTGCGATCGCCTGCACGCCGTCGAGCACCTCGCCGTTCGTCTGAGCCCACCCGCGCCGGCGACAGCGGACGGCGCCCTCGGGGTCGTCGGAGGCGGGGGCGTGCTGGGCCAGCAGCGCCAGGCCGGGGGCTCCCCGATCGATGGGGTGGACCGTGCCGACCCGGTGGGTGAACATCGTCCCCGGCGTCGTGGGCTCCGCCACCATCAGCGTGACGCACTGGGCGCGCTCCTCCACGACGAGGAAGGCCGTCAGGTCGACCTCGTCCGCGAGCGCCCGCAGGTGCGGCGTCGCGATGGCCCGCAGGTCGGGGTCGAGGGTGCGGGTCAGCGCCACGAGGCCGTAGCCCAGGCGGAACCGGTCCGAGTCGTCCCGCGACACCAGGCGGTGCTCCTCCAGCGTGCGCAGGAGGCGGTAGACGATCGACCGGTGCAGCCCCGCCGCCTCGCCGACCTGGGCGATGGTCAGCGGGCGGGGCGCGGCGGCCAGCACCTCGAGCAGCGAGAGCCCGCGGTCCAGGGTCTGGCTGCCGGACGGCTTGCCTCGGGACGTGGCCTCGGACGTGCTGGCGGCGGGCGCGGTCATGACGGATCCCCTCTTGCCGGTGCGCGGTTTCCGCCATACAGTCGTGAAAACCGATAAACGCACTCGCGACTCTATATGAGAACTCTCCGCATGGGAACTCACGCGGTGCGCCAGCGCAGCCACGACGACACAGGAGTCCCCATGGCCAAGCCCTTCGCCTCGTCCGCCGACCTCGACCCCAAGGAGCAGACGCTCGAGGTGCTGGCCGACGGCGTCTACGCACTGACCGCGGAGGGCGACCCCAACATCGGGGCGGTCGAGGGCGAGGACTTCGTGGTGTGCTTCGAGGCGCTCGCGACCCCCGTCGCCGCGCGCGACTGGCTCGCCAAGCTCCGTCAGCACACCGACAAGCCCGTGCGGTGGCTCGTCCTCAGCCACTACCACGCGGTGCGCGTGCTCGGCGCCAGCGCCTTCGACGCGGAGACGATCGTCGCGCACGACCTGACCAAGACCCTCATCGACGAGCGCGGGCAGCAGGACTGGGACAGCGAGTTCGGCCGCATGCCAAGGCTGTTCAAGGAGCCCGAGTCCATCCCCGGGCTGACCCACCCGGACCAGACCTTCGACGACGAGCTCGTCATCCCGCTCGGCGGCGACCGCGGCGACGTCGTCCTGAAGCACTGCGGCCGCGGCCACACCGCCGGCGACATCATCATGTGGATCCCCAAGCACAAGGTCCTCTTCGCGGGCGACCTGGTCGAGTCGCAGGCCGCGCTCTACACCGGCGACGCCTTCCACCGCGACTGGTCCACGGGCACCCTCGACCAGATCAAGTCGTATGGCGCGGAGCACCTCATCGGCGGACGCGGCGCCATCGCCCACGGGCGCGAGGAGGTCGACGCGGCCATCGAGCAGACGCGGGACTTCCTGACGACGATGCTGCGCGAGGTCGGGGCGGTGCACGAGCGCGGCGGCACGGTCAAGGAGGCCTTCGAGGCGACCCACGCGGCGCTCGCCCCAAAGTACGGCAAGTGGCCGATCTTCGAGCACTGCGCGCCGTTCGACGTGCAGCGCGTGTGGGACGAGCTCGACGGCATCGACTGGCCGCGCATCTGGACGGCGGAGCGGGACCGCGAGGTCTGGGACAAGCTGCAGGACTGAGCGACTGATCGACGCGACCGCGAATTTAACCTGAGAGCAAGGACATCGACGTCATGCCTCACGAATCCACCACCCCACCAACGCTTTCCGACGACCAGAGGGTCCTCGTCATCGGGGCGGGACCCGTCGGCCAGACCGCGGCGCTGCTGCTCGCGAGCTGGGGAGTCCCGGTGCTGCTGCTGGACTCTCGTCCGGAGCGGGACCCGATCGGCTCCAAGGCGCTGTGCCAGCAGAGGGACGTCCTGGACGTGTGGGACCACGTCGGCGCGGGTCGCCAGGTGGCGGACGAGGGGCTGACCTGGACGCGGGCGCGCACCTTCTATCGCGACACCGAGCTGTTCTGCCAGGGCTTCGTGGACAAGGGGCGGTCGCCGTTCCCGCCGTTCGTCAACATCAGCCAGACCCGCACGGAGGAGCTGCTCGACCAGCAGATCGCCCGCTCCGCACTGATCACCTATGCCTGGGGGCACCGGGTCACCGGCCTGCGCCAGGACGCCGACCACGTGACGCTGACCTGCGAGACCCCTTCCGGCACGGTCGATCTCACGGGGTCCTATGCCGTCGCGGCGCCCGGCTCCAAGGGCGGCCCGATCCGCGACCTGATGGGTCTGACCTTCGACGGCCTGACCTTCGACGACCAGTTCCTGATCTGCGACATCCGCGCGTCCCTGCCGGGGTGGGAGCAGGAGCGGCGGTTCTACTTCGACCCCGCGTGGAACCCCGGCCGTCAGGTCCTCATCCACCCGTGCCCCGACTCGACCTACCGCATCGACTGGCAGGTGCCGCCGGACTTCTCGCTGAAGCAGGACGAGGCGAGCGGCGGGCTGGACCGACGGATCCGGCAGATCATCGGGGCGGACAGCGACTACGAGATCGTGTGGAAGTCGCTCTACCGCTTCCACGCTCGCCAGGTCGACCGGATGCGCGTGGGACGCGTGCTGGTGGCCGGCGACGCGGCGCACCTGGTGTCGCCGTTCGGTGCGCGCGGCCTCAACTCCGGGGTCCTCGACGCCGAGAACGCCGCGTGGAAGCTCGCCTTCGTCCTGCACGGGTGGGCCGACGAGTCCCTGCTCGACAGCTATCACTCCGAGCGGCACGCCGCCGCCGCGGAGAACCTCGAGGTCACGTCGCGCACCATGGCCTTCCTCGTGCCGCAGACCCCCGAGGAGCACGCCCGCCGCCTCGACATCCTCGAGAACGCCGTGCTCAACCCCGAGGCCCGCGGCCAGGTGGACTCGGGTCGGCTGTCCGAGCCATTCTGGTACGTCGACTCCGAGCTCACCACGCCCGCTGCCGATCGCCCGTGGCCCGGACGCCCGCCCAAGGGCGAGGACCCCGAGCCCGTGCCCGGCGTGCTCGTGCCGGACGTCCCCATCGCCGGTCCGGGCGGTGTGCACCGGCTGCGCGAGCTGGCGCGCCGCGGCCTGGTCGTGCTCGTCGGCTCCGACCTCGACCTGGGCGCCTGCGAGGACGCCGTCGACGGGATGCGGTGCGGCGTCACGGTGGTCACGCTGGACGAGGTCGACCCCGAGGGCGTGGTCGCCGCGTCGCTGCACCTCCACGGGCGGCAGGCGGTCGTCATACGGCCCGATGCGCACATCGCCGCGATCGTCACCACCCCGGCCGAGGTCGGCGCGGCCGTCCGTCGCGTCCTGCGCCGCTGACGCGCTTGCGGTCGACGCCGCCGTTTGCCTCAGGCGTGCGGCAGGAGCATCGTCACCGTCAGCGTCGTGGGCTCCAGCGCCCGCACCGCGTGCCGCAGCATCGGCGTCAGGTGCAGCAGCGCCCCGGGGGCGAGCTCGACGGTGCGGTCGGGCAGCTCGAAGCTCACGCGCCCCCACACGACCTGGATCAGGACGGGGTGGCGCGCCGCGTGCTCCTTGAGCTCGTCACCCTCGGCGAACTCGAAGGCCACGACCTTGGTGCTCTCGTTGTCGATCACGGCGGTCGCGCCGGGTCGTCCGCCGCGCGACGACGACCGCCCCCACACCTCCTCGACCAGCGTCGACGTGCCGTCGGTGGTGCCGGGCCGCCGGTCCGGGCCGTCCCCCTGCTCGACGTGGCCGTCGGTCGGGTCGCTCATGTGGTGCTCCTCTCGTCGGTGCAGCCATCCTCGCAGCCGTGCGCGCTCTGCGACCGGGCGCCCGTGAGAGGGCGAGAGTGGCACCACGAATGCGCCTGGGAGGCCTATCTCTGCCCACTCATCTGGGCGTCCGGCGGTACCCACGTGATCCGGTCGGGCTCGCCCACCCGTCCGCCCTTCCCGCTCCACTACGGTCGAGACATGTACCGGACGCCGATGATCACGCTGTACACCGACGATCTCCCCCGCCTCACGTCGTTCTACGAGGGCTCGACTTCCACGTGACCTCTCGAAGCCCCTCCCACGGAGACCCCGTGCACGTGGAGCTGACGCTGGACAGGTTCACGATCGGGATCTCCACCGTCACCGCCGCCCGGGAGGACCACGGTCTGGACCCACAGCTCGGCGGTCGGCCCGTGGAGATCGTGCTCTATTGCGACGACGTCGACGGCGAGGTCGTCCGGCTGACCGCGGGAGGCGCTCCGCTGCTGTCCGAGCCGCATCCCTTCCAGGGTGGGCGGACCCGCGTGGCCTGGGTAGCAGACCCCGACGGCAACCCCGTCCACCTCGTGCAGGTCACGGCCGACAAGCACCTCTGACGGCGTCCGCTGGCTCCTGGGCTCAGGCCCAAGACGTCCACAGAGCCTGACGGCCGCGTGGGGTGGCCGCGGACGCGCCGGGAGCGGGTGGTCAGCCGGCGGGCCAGGTGAAGGCGGTCACGCCGGACGCCTCGACCTGCACCCGCGGCTCGCCCGATACGTCGAGCGTGACCCGTATGACGGCAGCGGGGTCACCCTCCTCGGGGGCGCCGGCAGCAGGGCGCGACTCGTAGACGAAGCGCTCGTTGCTGAGCTCCACCACCCACGTGCGCGCACGGACGAGCCAGGGGTGCTGGCGCCGCACCGCGTTCAGCCCCTGGTGCACGTGAAACATCCACTCCCCCAAGGTGCTCAGCTCGGCGGGGGTCGCGGGCAGCGGAGGTCGGACGGCGTCGTCGCCGCCCTCGCGGTCCTCCTTGACGCCCTCGAAGGCCTGCTCGTCACCGTAGTAGAGCGAGGGCGTCCCGCCCACCGTCATGAGGCAGGCCACCGCGAGCACCGTCGCGGCCGGACCCACCCGCGAGGCGATGCGGGTGACGTCGTGGTTGCCGACGAAGGTCATCGGCACGAACGTGTCGAGCAGGGCGCCGTGCCGCTCGAGGGCGTGGGAGAGCTCGTAGAAGTTCTTGTCGTCGAGCGAGGACCAGAGGGCCTTCCACAGCTCGTACTGCGTGACGGAGTCCAGCGTCGACTCACGCACGATCGCGGCGTAGTCGCCGTGGATCACCTCCCCGACGAAGGTCGCCTCCGGGAACTCCGCCCGCACGCGCGGCAGCACCCGCGCCCAGAACGCCGGGTCGACGGCGTAGGCCGCGTCCAGCCGCCACCCGTCGATGCCCCGACGCAGCCAGTGCAGCATGACCTCGACGACCAGATCGACGACCTCGTCGCGGGTGTGGTCGAGCGCGACGAGGGACCCGTGCCCCTCGAAGACGTCCGGGCGGGGCCCGCCGTCGGCGTCCCAGTCGATGCGGAAGTGCCAAGCCGCGTGCGACTCCCGACCCTCGCCGAGTGCCTGCTGGTAGAGCGGGTGCTCGAGCCCGACGTGGTTGAAGACGCCGTCGAGCATGACCCGCAGGCCCCGGTCGTGCGCCCGCTTGACGAGCTCGTCGAAGTCGCCGTCGTCGCCGAGGCGCGGGTCGATGCGCAGGTGGTCCGTCGTGTCGTAGCCGTGGGTCGTGGAGGCGAACACCGGCCCCAGCTGGAGCCCGTTGGCGCCCAGCGAGATCGCGTAGTCCAGCCACCCGTCGAGCCGCTCGAGCGGGTGGGCGACCACGCTCTCGTCATACGGCTCCCTGATGGGCGCGCCCACGGCGCCCAGGGGATAGACGTGCCACCAGATGACGTGCTCGGTCCAGGCCATGCCCCCGAGTCTGCCGCATCCGTGCGGACCGGCGCGGGACGCGTCAGTGGCGCAGGCGGGGCGCGACGTCGTCGCGGGCCCCGACGAGCTTGTCCAGCAAGGTGACCAGCACGTGCTGCTCGGCGGGGCTCAGCGCCGCGGCCCAGGCCTGCTCCCGCTCGTGCTGCGCGGCGAACAGGGTGCGGATCTCCTCCACCCCGCGTGGCGTCAGCCCGAGCCGGACGGAGCGGCCGTCGTGGGGGGCGGGCTCGCGGCATACGAGCCCGTCGTCGACCAGGCCGCCGGTGAGGTTGGAGACCGCGGCGCGGGTGAGGCCGGTCAGCTCGGCGACGCGCTTGGGCTCCATCGCGCCGGCCAGCCACAGGACGTAGAGGATCCGGAAGGCCGACCAGGACCGGCCCGCGGGGCGGTGGATCGAGGACTCGAGGTCGTAGGTGACGATCCCGGACGCGCGGTTGAGCGTGAGGAGCAGCTCGGTGGCCCCGGGGTCGGCGTAGCCGGCGTCCGTGAGGCGGTCGCGTGCCTCGCGCACGAAGGACCAGAAGTCCAGCTCGCTCATCGCGCCCCCTGGTGCCTGTCGGACCCATCCGCTACAGTCCAGATAGTACACCGATGTATCAGTTGCGCGAGAGACGAGACGTCATGGCTCACTACCGCAGCGCGGGCAGCATCCCGCCCAAGCGCCACACGCAGCACCGCACCCCCGAGGGCGACCTCTACTACGAGGAGCTCATGGGTGAGGAGGGCTTCAGCTCGGACTCGAGCCTGCTCTACCACCGCTACATCCCCAGCGCGATCGTCGACGTGCGTCCCTGGGAGCTGCCGGACCAGACGCTCACGCCCAACGACCCCCTGCTGCCGCGCCACCTCAAGACCCACGACCTGCCCGCCGAGGCCGAGGGCCAGGGCCTCGACGCCGTCCGCCACCGACGCCTGCTCCTTGGCAACGGCGACGTCCGGATCAGCTATGTCGCGGCGACCGAGCCCAGCCCGCTCTACAAGAACGCCATCGGCGACGAGTGCTGCTACGTCGAGTCCGGGACGGCCACCGTGCAGACCCAGCTCGGGCACGTCGACGTGCACGAGGGCGACTACGTGATCATCCCGCGCGCGACCATGCACCGCTGGGTGCCGACGGGCGACGAGCCGGTCCGCGTCTACGCCATCGAGGCCAACAGCCACATCAACCCGCCGCGCGGCTACCTGTCCAAGCACGGGCAGCTGCTCGAGCACGCCCCCTACTGCGAGCGCGACTTCCGGCACGTCAGCGACCCGGTGATGGTCGACGAGCAGGACGTCGAGGTCTACATCAAGCACCGCGGGCGGGGGCCGTCCGGCATCGACGGCACGATCCACGTCCAGCCCCAGCACCCCTTCGACGTGGTCGGCTGGGACGGCTGCCTCTACCCCTACGTCTTCAACGTGGCCGACTACGAGCCCATCACCGGTCGCGTGCACCAGCCGCCGCCCGCCCACCAGGTGTGGGAGGCCAACAACCTGGTCATCTGCAACTTCGTGCCCCGCAAGGTCGACTACCACCCGCTCGCGATCCCCGTGCCCTACTACCACTCCAACGTCGACAGCGACGAGGTCATGTTCTACTGCGGCGGCGACTACGAGGCGCGCAAGGGCTCCGGGATCGGGCAGGGCTCGATCTCGCTGCACCCGGCCGGTCACGCGCACGGCCCGCAGCCCGGGGCCTACGAGCGCTCGATCGGGGCCGAGTTCTTCGACGAGCTGGCCGTCATGGTCGACACCTTCCGCCCGCTCGACCTCGGCGAGGCCGCGCTGGCGACCGAAGACGACCGCTACCCCTACAGCTGGTCGGGCGGGCGCCGGCTGGGTCAGGGATGATCGGCCGTATGACGGACGCAACCGACGCACCCGGGGCCCCCGCACCGCTCGCGACCCAGCCGCTCGTCGCGGCGCTGCTCGACGACGCCGGCCTGTTCCCGCCCACCGCCCTCGCGATGGGCGACGCCGTCGCCCGCCACCGGGCCGACCTGGACACCGCCCACCCGGTGCACACCGGCCGGTTCCTGTGCCCCGCGAGCCGGCTCGACGAGCTGCGCCAGGCGCTGCGCGAGGGGGAGACCGTCGACGTCGGCGTGGTCCTCGACCAGCCCCTCGCCTCCCTGCCGGGGCTCGCGACCTCCCTGGTCGGCGACCCGCGCCTGCAGCTCGGTGCCGTCGAGCTGCGGCTGCCCCTGGACCAGCCGCTCGACGCGGCGATGGGCGCGGTCGTGACGGCGGCCAGCGCCCTGCCCGACGCGGTGTCGACCTACGTCGAGATCCCCCTCGCCCAGGCCGACGACGGCGAGACGCGCGCTGCGCTGACCGCGGTCCACGAGGCGGGTCTCGGCGCCAAGGTCCGGTGCGGCGGCGTGACCCCCGACCTGTTCCCGAGCATCGACCAGCTCGCCGACTTCCTCGGTGCCGCAGCCGAGCTCGGGGCGCGCTTCAAGTGCACGGCAGGCCTGCACCACGCGCTGCGCTACACCGACGAGCAGACGGGGTTCGAGCATCACGGGGTGGTCAACATCCTCGTCGCGCTGCTGCGCGCCCAGGCCGGCGCCGACTCCGCCCAGGTCGCCGAGGCGCTCGGCAGCACCGACGCCGACGCCCTCGCGGCCGAGGCGCTCGCCGCGGACGAGGACGCGCAGCGACGCGTGCGGGCGGGGCTCGTGGCCTACGGCTCCTGCAGCACGGGCACGCCCGTCGAGGACCTCGCCGCCCTAGGCCTCACCTCGCGCGTCGAGGTGCTCGAGCGGCGCGACCCCACCCAGCAGGTCGACCAGCAGCAGTAGGCCCTCGCTGACCGCACCGCCGCACCGCCGCA
>NZ_DCYC01000087.1:0-50962 GCF_002330965.1 Arsenicicoccus sp. UBA2120 | reverse complement strand
GCCGCACCGCCGCACCGCCGCGCCAACTCATCACCTCATCACGACAAGGAGCACCCGTGACGACCACCTGGGTCGACATCCCGCAGGACAGCCCGTTCGGCCTCGACGCCCTCCCCTACGGCTCGATGGACACCGGCGACGACTTCGCGCACCTCGGGGTGCGCATCGGTGACCAGGCCCTCGACCTCACGGAGGCCGTGACCGAGCTGCCCGGCGAGTGGTCCGACGTCGTCGAGGAGGGCAACCTCGACGTCCTGCTCGCAGCGGGACCGGAGGCGTGGGAGCGGCTGCGCGCCGACATCCAGACGTGGCTGTCCGACGAGGCCCACCGACCCGTCGTCGAGAAGTACCTCGTCGACCTGGAGGGCGTCACGATGCTGATGCCGTTCACCGTCGGCGACTACGTCGACTTCTATGCCTCCGAGAACCACGCGTCCAACATCGGCCGGATCTTTCGCCCCGACTCCGAGCCCCTCACGCCCAACTGGAAGCACCTGCCGATCGGCTACCACGGCCGCTCGCAGACCGTGATCGTGTCGGGCTCGGACATACCACGGCCGCAGGGCCAGCGGCGGACGCCCGACGGCGACGTCGTCTTCGGCCCGTCGATCCGCCTCGACATCGAGGCCGAGCTGGGCTTCGTCGTCGGCGTGGGGTCAGAGCGCGGATCCTCCGTCGCCGTGAGCGAGTTCGACCAGCACGTCTTCGGCGTGACCCTTACCAACGACTGGTCCGCCCGCGACATCCAGGCGTGGGAGTACGTCCCCCTCGGTCCCTTCCTCGGCAAGTCCTTCGCCACGTCGATCAGCGGCTGGGTGCTGCCGCTCGCGGCCCTGAAGGACGCTCGCATCGAGCCGCCAGCGCGCGACGTGCCGCTGCAGGACTACCTCAAGGACGTCCCCGACCAGCCCTGGGGCCTCGACATCGACATCGAGGTGCAGCTCAACGGCGAGGTCGTCTCCCGCCCGCCGTACGCCCAGATGTACTGGACCGGTGCGCAGATGCTCGCCCACACCACCATCAACGGCGCCTCCGTGCGCACCGGGGACTTCTACGCCTCCGGCACCATCTCGGGCAAGGAGGTCGACCAGCGCGGCGCCCTCATCGAGATGACCTGGGGCGGGCGCGACCCGATCACCTTGTCCGACGGCTCCACGAGGACGTTCCTCGAGGACGGCGACGAGATCGTGCTGACGGCCACCGCACGCGGGCGCGACGGCCGCCGCATCGGCCTCGGCGAGTGCCGCGGCCGCATCACCCCTGCCCGCTGACCTCTCCACCCTGCGGGGGAGCCGTCCCACGGATCTCGTCCGCGAGACGGATCCCCCGCCCAGGGTGGGGCCCTAGGTTCGAGTCATGGACAACACGCCGACCAAGACCACCAGCAAGACCACCAAGCAGAACGCCATGACGATCGCCCTCGCAACGGCCATCGGTGTCGTCCTGGCGATGACCACGGACAACTGGAGCCTGCTGGCCATCGCCGTGGCCGTCGGCTGCGTCTTTGCCGGGCTGCCCCTCGTCGGGCGCCGCAAGGACCAGCCCACCGACGCGCCCACCGAGGGTCGGGACGACTCCACCCCCACCCCGCTGCGCAGCTGAACGCCGCCCTGCGCCCGCTGCCCGCCGCCTTACCCGCACCGGCCCAGGCTGCGGGCGCTCCGGCATACCGGCCGCTTGGCGTCAGGTCACGGTCAGGACACGCTCAGCCTCAGGTCCCACTCCGGACGAGACCATATGCGCGTCGTTGCATAGTGTGTGCCGACGTCGCGCCCGCGACCGCCCGTCATCACCACGGCGGCCCCGATCTCGCACGAACGGACCCCCATGAACGCGATCCACGACGGCATCCTCGTCGCCAACGACAAGCTGACCTGGCTGCTGATCGTCCTGCTGGCGGCCGCCGGCATCCTCTTCACCCTGTGGAGCAAGGGCGCCCAGTTCCGCCGCTTCGGGACGATGGTCAAGGTGGCCATCGGCTCGCGCAGCGGCGGCGGGGAGGGCATCTCCAGCTTTCAGGCCTTCTGCATCTCGCTGGCGTCCCGCGTCGGCACCGGCAACATCGTCGGCGTGGCCATCGCCCTCGCGCTGGGTGGTCCGGGCGCGATCTTCTGGATGTGGGTCATGGCCTTCCTTGGCATGGCCACCGCGTTCGTCGAGGCGACGCTCGCCCAGCTCTACAAGGTGCCCCACACCGACGGCACCTTCCGCGGCGGCCCGGCCTACTACATGCAGCGCGGGCTGAAGTCCCGCCCGATGGGCATCGCCTTCGCCATCTGCCTGATCTTCACCTTCGGCCTGGCGTTCAACATGGTGCAGGCCAACACGATCGCCGGCGTCGTCGAGGGCACGTGGGGCATCCCCACCTGGATCACCGCGATCGTCCTGGTCGTCATCACCGCGGCCATCGTCCTCGGCGGGCTCAAGTCCGTCGCCCGCGTGACGGAGTACATGGCGCCGCTGATGGCGCTCGCCTACTTCCTGCTCGCCCTCACCGTGCTGGTGCTCCGCATCGGCGAGGTCCCCGACGCCATCGGCGACATCTTCAAGGGCGCCTTCGGCCTCGACCAGGCGCTGGCCGGCACCGCCGGCGGCATCGTCGCGGCGATGCTCAACGGCGTGAAGCGCGGGATGTTCTCCAACGAGGCGGGCATGGGCTCGGCCCCGAACGCCGCGGCCGCCGCCACCACCTCGCACCCCGCCCACCAGGGCATGGTCCAGGCGCTCGGTGTCTTCATCGACACGATCATCGTCTGCACCTCGACCGCCGTGATGATCCTGCTGGCCGGCCCCGAGGTCTACACGCCCGGGGTCACCACGCGCGACCAGGCGGCGACGCTCACGCAGACCGCCCTGGCCAGCGAGCTCGGCTCGTGGGTCGCCCCTGTCATGGCCTTCCTGATCTTCGTCTTCGCGTTCAGCTCGGTCATCGGCAACGAGACCTACGCCGAGGTCAACATGGACTTCATGCGTGGCGGCAAGGTCGGCGCGTTCGCGATCCGACTGCTCACCATCGGTGCCGTGGCCTGGGGCGCGCTGCAGAGCCTGGCCTTCGTGTGGGACCTGGCGGACCTGGCCATGACCTTCATGGCGGTGCTCAACCTGGTCGCCCTCATGGCGCTCGGCAAGCACGCGATCGCCGCGCTGCGCGACCTCGAGTCCAACCCGGACCCGGTCAACGCGGGCTTCGACCTCGACGACAACCCCTACATGCCGGACGACGTCCCCGGCGAGGTGTGGCGCCTTCGCCCGGGTCACGCGCCCGGCCAGTGGTTCGCGCCCAACGACGTCCACGAGGACGCCGACGTCTGACGGCAGGGCCCGAGGCGGTCGTCAGCACGTCCCGTCCGGGAGCGCCCCCTTGACGAGGAAGGTCTTGCCCTCGTCGCGCGACTCCAGGTCGTAGACGATCGCCTCGCGGCTCTGCCCCCTGGGCTTCGGCTTGCGGTCGAGCCCCACGGTGACGTCCTTGCCCTTCTCGTCGAGCATGCGGACGTCACCGACGCTGCACACGCGCATGGAGGTCACCGGCCGGGGCCAGATGGAGTACTGCACGCGCTTTATCGACTCGAACCTGCGCTGGCCGACCATCCGGTTGCCGCCGGCCTCGATGCTGCGGCTCATGGCGTTGTGCTGCTCGAGATACTCCGGGGTGAGGAAGTCCGCCGAGGCCACCGGCCCGTCGACAGGGAGCTTCTCGAGCTTGCGCAGCGCGGCCTCGGAGGCGGTGAAGGCGTTCTGCAGGGCCTCCTCCGAGCCACCGGCGGCGGCCTTCTCGGTGCTGCACCCGGCGGCCCCGAGGGCGACGGCGGCGAGGACCCCGACGACGACGTCGGCGCGAGGGCGGCTGAGGCGGTGCGTCATGGCTGCGATCTCCCGGGGTGGAGGGCGGAGCGCTGGCCTGCAGCGCCCACGGGCACGGTGCGTCGTGACGCTATCGGCCCGCCCGCCGTCCCACTACCCGTGAGTAACTACGCCACCTGCCTGCACCACTCCAGTCGCTGTGCGTCGCCATACGACCACTTCCCGGCTCCAGGACCTCCCTCAGGTAGGCACATCCGCCCGGGTTGGCACGCCAGGCCGATGTGACGACCTGAGGTAGTCACACCAGCCCGGGTCCGGCAGATCGACCCGGCTTCGACACATCGACCGGCCTTGGGAACATCAGCCTGGGGGACTAAGGCGGGTCGATGTGACTACCTGAGGTAGGTCTAGATGTCGACGGTGAGCTCGTGGCGGGGGTTGAGGTCGTCGGGGCCGCCGTAGTCGCCTCCGGGCGTGACGATCGTGCCCGCCTCGCCCTCGATCATGGCGGCCACGTCCTGCAGCCGGCCGATGCCCGCGAGATCACCGGTGAGCTCCACGAACCGGCACACAGCCTCGACCTTGGGGCCCATCGACCCCGCGGGCAGGTCCATCGCCCGCAGCATCCCCGGCGTCGCGCGCGTGATCGGCCGCTCGTCGTCCGTGCCGAAGCCCTCGACCACGTGCGCCACGTCGGTGAGGATGAACAGCGCGTCCGCCTCGAGCGCCTCGGCGAGCCGCCCGGCGGTGAGGTCCTTGTCGACGACCGCCTCGACGCCCTTGAGCTTGCCCTTGTCGTCACGGATGACGGGTATGCCGCCACCGCCCGCACAGACCACCACCGCACCCGACGACAGCAGCAGCCGGATGATGCGGGTCTCGACGATGCGCTGCGGCGTCGGCGAGGCGACCACGCGGCGCCAGCCCTTGGTGTCCTGCTTGACCTCCCAGCCGCGCTCCTCGGCCTTGGCGCGCGCCTCGGCCTCGGTGTAGGTCTCGCCGACGAACTTGGTGGGGTCCTTGAACGCCGGGTCGTGCGCCATGACCAGGGTCTGGTTGACCATCGCGGCGACCTGGCGGCCGGGCAGGGCGTTCTGCAGGGACTGCAGCAGCCAGTAGCCGATCATCCCCTGCGTCTGCGCCCCCAGGGCGTCGAAGGGGAAGGGCTCGGACAGGTTGGGGTCGTTGGCGGACTCCAGCGCCAGCACCCCGACCTGCGGGCCGTTGCCGTGGGTGATCACCAGCTCGTGCTCCTCCGCGAGCGGCGCGAGGGCCCGGGCCGCGGCCTTGGCGCGCTCGAGCTGCGTGGACGCGTCGGGCTTCTCGCCCCGCTCGAGCAGGGCATTGCCGCCGAGGGCGACGACGATGCGCACGGGTCAGTCCCCCAGGGTGGCGACGAGGATCGCCTTGATCGTGTGCATGCGGTTCTCGGCCTGGTCGAAGACGATCGACGCGTCGGACTCGAAGACCTCGTCGGTGACCTCGAGGGCCTCCATGCCGGTGGCCTGGAAGATGTCCTCGCCGACCTTGGTCGCGCGGTCGTGGAAGGCCGGCAGGCAGTGCATGAACTTGACCTGCGGGTTGCCGGCCGCCTCCATCGTGGCCTGGTTGACCTGGTAGTCCTTGAGCAGCGCGATCCGCTCGTCCCAGACCTCCTTGGGCTCGCCCATCGACACCCACACGTCGGTGTAGAGGAAGTCCGCGCCCGCCACGCCCGCCTCGACGTCGTCGGTGATGGTGATGCGGGCGCCCGTCTTGTCCGCGATCCCGCGCGCCATGGCCACGACGTCGGAGGAGTTCTGCAGCGTCGTGGGCGCCACCATGCGCACGTCCATCCCGGCCAGCGCGCCCGACACCAGCAGCGAGTTGCCCACGTTGTTGCGCGCGTCGCCGAGATAGGCGAACGCGATCTGCGACAGCGGCTTGTCCGAGTGCTCCGTCATCGTCAGCTGGTCGGCGAGCATCTGGGTGGGGTGCCACTCGTCGGTCAGGCCGTTCCACACCGGGACGCCCGCGAACTCGCCGAGGGTCTCGACGAGGGCCTGCGCGGAGCCGCGGTACTCGATCCCGTCGTACATCCGGCCGAGGACGCGGGCGGTGTCCTTCATCGACTCCTTGTGCCCGATCTGCGAGCCGCTCGGCTCGAGGTAGGTGACGCCCGCACCCTGGTCGTGGGCCGCCACCTCGAACGCGCAGCGGGTGCGCGTCGAGGTCTTCTCGAAGATCAGGGCGATGTTCTTGCCCCGCAGGCGCGGCTGCTCGGTGCCGGCGTACTTGGCCGCCTTGAGGTCCGCCGACAGCTTCAGCAGGTGCCGCCACTCGGCGGGCGTGAAGTCGACCTCCTTCAGGAAGTTGCGGTGGCGCAGGGTGAACGACATCAGATGTCCTCTCGCTCGATCGGGCAGCTCATGCAGCGCGGGCCTCCACGGCCCCGGCCGAGCTCGCTCCCCTTGATGGTGACCACCTCGACACCGTTGTCGCGAAGGTGGTTGTTGCTCGTGACATTTCGCTCGTAGGCGATGACCACGCCGGGACGGACGGTGAGCACGTTGCACCCGTCGTCCCACTGCTCGCGCTCCGCGGCCGCCAGGTCCTGGTCAGCCGTCAGGGTGCGGATGTCGTCGAGGCCGATCGCTCCCGCGATCGCCTTGTGCATGTCCTCGGGCGCGTGCGACCGGACCTGCAGCCGGCCCGGCTCGTCCCCGGGGGTGAGCGTGTAGGCCGGGAGCATCCCCAGCCCGGCGTACTTGGTGAACGTCTCCTCGTCGACCATCGACATGACGGTGTCGAGGTGCATCATCGCCCGGCCCTGCGGCATGGCGATCGCGACGACGCTGGTGGCGGCGTGCGCGTTGAACAGCTGCTGCGCCAGGCGCTCCACCGCCTGCGGGGTCGTGCGCTCCGACATACCGACGAGGACCCCGCCTCGCCCCAGCACGTGCACGTCGCCGCCCTCCATCGAGGCGAGCCCGGTGCCGAGGCCGTCCGACCAGCGGGTGAGGGAGTGGTCGCCGCCGGACAGCTCCGGGTGCCAGTGATAGATCGCCTCGTAGTGCAGGGACTCGCGCACCCGCGCCGTCATGCGCATCGAGTTGATCGACACCCCGCCGTAGACCCAGCAGGTCGTGTCCCGCGTGAACAGGTGGTTGGGCAGCGGCGCCAGCACGAACTGGTCGCGCCCCATCGAGTGCAGGACCAGCGAGGCGGGCTCGTGCGGCATACGGCCGAGCATCTCCTGCTTGGTGATCCCGCCGATGAGCACCGAGGCGAGCTCCCCGGAGCCCATGCCGGACAGGACCTCGAGCATCGGGTCGATGGCCTGCGGCCCGAAGACCTCGTCGTCGAGGAGGTGGTCGAACAGGAACTGGCGCGCGGCCGGGTGCTCGAGCGTCTCGGTGAGGATGTCCTGCAGGTAGAGGACCTCGACATCGAGGTCGCGCAGCGCCTGGGCGAACTCGTCGTGCTCCTTCTGCGCCTCCTCGAACCACGGCAGGTCGTCGAAGAGCAGGGCCTCCTTGTTGCTCGGCGTGAGGCGCGCCAGCTCACGGTCCGGGCGGTGCAGCAGCACCCGGCGGAGCTGGCCGACCTCGGAGCCGACATAGGCTCTGCGCTCGCTCGTCATCTGGGTTCCCTCGCTCGCTGGTTCTGGGTGGGACGCCCCGGCTCGAAGGCTTGCCCGCCGTGGTCCGCCCCTATCAAAGCGCAGAGCGGGCCCTGGGCCTACACCGGGGAGGGTGCCGATCTCGCTGGTCAGAGCGGGTGGTGAGTGTTCATGCTGCACCGGGTCGAGCGGCATACGGTATGCCGCAGATAGGTATGCGCGGCAGCGAATCCCGCCAGATGACGGGCACCCGGACGTGAGTCGACCGCCAGGCAGGCATACGGTGTATGCCGTGCCTCACCCATCGGCACGCTGGCCCCCGACGGCGTGGGCCACCGCACGACCCATCAGAGAGGAAGGCCACGCATCATGGCCACGATCGACGAGACCACCCCAGCACCGAGCAGACCCTCGTCGAGGGACGACCGAGGATTCGTCGGGCACCCGAAGGGCCTGGCCTGGTTGTTCCAGGTCGAGTTCTGGGAGCGCTTCTCGTACTACGGGATGAAGGCCATCCTCTTGTACTTCATCGTCGACACGGTCGCCAAGGGCGGTCTCGGGATCAAGCCGACGACCGGTGAAGCCATCGTCGCGACCTACGGCGCCGCGGTCTACCTCCTGGCCATCCCCGGCGGTCTGGCCGCCGACCGGCTGCTGGGCGCCTGGAGGTCCACGCTCTACGGCGGCATCATCATCATGGTCGGCCACATCTGCCTGGCCCTGCCGACCGTCGCCACCGCGTGGCTCGGCATCTGCCTGGTCGCCATCGGCACCGGGTTCATCAAGCCCAACCTGTCGACCATGGTCGGTGAGCTCTACGACCGCGACGACCCCCGCCGCGACGGCGGCTTCCAGATCTTCTACATGTCGATCAACATCGGCGCCTTCCTGTCCCCCCTCATCGTCGGCTTCCTGCAGGGCCGCTGGGGCTACCACGTCGGCTTCTCCGCCGCGGCCGTCGGCATGGGCTTCGCGATCCTGTCCTTCATCGCCGGCAAGAAGGCCCTGCACGGCATCGGCTCCACCGTCCCCAACCCCCTGACTGGCAAGGACGGCGCCCGCGTCGGCGGCGTCGCCGTCGCCGTGGTGGTGGGCACCGCGGTGCTGTACCTCCTGTTCAACGCCCTCGAGGGCGGCGCGACCACCGCGGCCATCGTCGACACCGTCGCGGCGCTGTCGATCATCGCGGCCGTCGCCTACTTCGTGATGATGTTCCGCAGCCCCAAGGTCGACGCGACCGAGCGCAGCCACCTCGCGGCCTACATCCCGCTGTGGGTCGGCGGGGCGCTGTTCTTCATGATCTTCGAGCAGGCCGCCGTCAAGATGGCGAGCTTCGCCAAGAACAACACCCAGCTCGAGGTCGGCGGCCTCACCGTCAACCCGGCGTGGTACCAGTCGATCAACCCCTTCGCGATCGTCATCCTCGCCCCGATCGTGGGCTGGTTCTTCACCCGTCGCGCCGGCCGCTTCCCGCAGACGCCGGCCAAGTTCGCGCTGTCGGTCGCCCTCATCGGCCTGTCCGCCATGGTGATGGGCTGGGCCTTCGGCACCTGGACCGGCGGCTCCGCGCTGGCACCGTTCTACTTCCTCGGTCTCGTCTTCGTCATGCAGACGGTCGCCGAGCTGTTCCTGTCCCCGGTCGGTCTGTCGGCCACGACGATGCTGGCCCCCAAGGCCTTCGCCAGCCAGGCCATGGCGCTCTGGCTGCTGACCTCGGCCGTCGGCCAGGGCATCGCCGCGCTGCTCATCAAGGGGATGGCCGGCCTGTCCGACGCGGCCTTCTACTACACCCTCGGCGGCATGACGCTGGCCTGCGCGGTCATCCTGTTCGCGCTCGTGCCGTGGACGCAGCGCAAGATGAAGGACGTCGAGGACATGCGGCGCGAGGCCTCCGACGCGGCGCGCGCAGCCCGGGCGCACTGACGGCGCCCCACCCGCAGCGGCGCTCGCTAGAGTGCCGCCCATGCGCAGGCTGACCGAGCGGCAGGAGCACCTGGTCGAGGTGCTCCTGCTGCTCGGTCTGTCCCTGGGCTCCTCCGCGATCTACTCGATCCTGCGGATCATCGAGCGGACGACCCGCGAGGTCGCCCTCAACCAGCAGACCTCCACCCTCAACCAGTCGGTCACACCCGACCGCCCCTGGCTCGACCTCGCCTACCAGCTGACCGGGATCGCCCTCGGCGTGGTCGCCCCCGCGATGGCGGTCTTCCTCCTGCGCCACCGCCGCCCACCCGCCGACCCGCGCATCGGGTGGGACCGGCGTGAGCCGGGCCGCGACGCCGCGCACGGCGCCCTCCTGGCGGCGGGGATCGGCATACCAGGTCTGGGTCTGTATCTCCTCGGTCGCCACCTCGGGATCACCACCGAGGTGGTCGCGGCCGACCTCACCTCGACCTGGTGGACGATCCCGGTCCTCGTGCTGGCGGCCCTGCAGAACTCCGTGCTCGAGGAGGTCGTCGTCGTCGCCTACCTCCTCGGGCGACTGCGCCAGGCCGGTATGCCGGACCGCCTGGCGCTCGTGCTGTCCGCCCTCCTGCGCGGGAGCTACCACCTCTACCAGGGCTTCGGGGCGTTCCTCGGCAACGCCGTGATGGGCCTGGTGCTGGGCGCCTACTACCAGCGGCGCGGCCGGGTCATGCCGCTCGTCGTCGCGCACACGCTGCTCGACGTGGTCGCCTTCGTCGGCTACACGCTCGCCAAGGGCCGTCTCGGCTGGCTCTGACCCTCTCGGCACGCTCCTGGCTCGTCGCACGCCGGTAATCGATGCAGGACTAACGTCACATCACCCGAATGCCCTCCAATAGTTACGCTTCCGGCGCACCGCGACCTGTGCGTCACGGACGGCGTCGGGTGCAGAACCCGTCGCACGCCCGACGCCCGCAGTCCTGGGAGGTGTCCCGTGTCGCAGACCTACGGCCGTCACCGCGGCAGCTCCAGCGACCGGGTGGGCAACGTCGCCGCCGCCATCATCGCCCTCGCCGCCCTCGGCGGGGTGGGGGGTCGTGGCCGTGCAGGGGCGCGCCGGCTCGGGGACCGGGGACGGTCGGGGAGCCACGGCCGGGGGTGCAGGGGCCGACGGGTTCGCGGCAGGCCGAGGTCCGCACGTGCGACGACGCCACCACGATCTATGCCTCCCCCGCCCTGACCGACGCCCTCGCCCAGGTCGCCGACGACTATCGCGTCGCGCAGCGATCGGCCTGCGCCCGGGTGGCGGTGCAGCAGGCCGCGGGGCCCGCCGCACTCCCCGGGCTGCTCTCCTCGGACCGGGCCGCGCTGTGGCTCGCCCGGTCCGAGGGGGACGTCGCCGCCCTCCCCAGCTCCGTGAGGCGCACCGCCCCGCAGCTGGTCGCCAGCACCCCCGTCGTCCTCGCGATGCCCTCGGCCATGGCCGACACGGGCACCTGGGGCTGGCCACCCGGCCGCTCACCCCCGACGCCTGGCGTTCGTGGATGCTGGGGCGGTCGACCTGGGCCCAGACCGGGCACCCCGAGTGGGCGTCCTTCTCGATCCGTATGGCGGACCCGGCGACCAGTCCCACCGCTGCCATCGGGTTCGGAGCCATGATCACCCTCGCCAACGGCGGGCCGCTCGCCAAGGCGCCGGACTACGCGGAGCCGAGCGACAAGGACCTCGCCGTCATCAAGGTCGAGCACCGCATCACCTCGCTCGCCGGCAACGACGGGGACGTGCTCCCTGACCAGGACGACACCCTCTCCGAGGTGACCTCCCGCGCCTCGGCCTATGTCACCACCGAGAGGGCCGTCGCCGCGGACAACGCCGTGGACCCGACGGTGCCGCTGGCCGCCGTCCCCCTCGCCGGCGGCGCCGCCTCCGTGCCGCTGTCGGTGCTGGGGGTGGGAGCGACCGCCGACGACGCTCCGGGCGCTGCCTCGGCGCGGGGGTTCCGGGCCTACCTCACCTCGGCGTCCGGCCTGGCCGCCCTGCGCGCGGCCGGCCTGAGGGCGCCCGACGGCGCCGCGCCCACCGATCACCCCGCCGGCGTCGCCTATGCCGCGCCGCTGCGTCCCGCCGCCGTGCCGCTGCCCGTGCTGCAGCAGACCGTGCAGGCCTGGCGGGGCATGCACTCCCGCATCTCCTCGATGGTGCTCGTGGACGCCTCGGGGTCGATGAACCAGCACTTCGCCGGCGGGGCGACGAGCCGCATCGACCTGGTCCGCGGCCTCGCGGGCAACGTCTACCAGACCGCGTCGCCCCGGGCCCGCTCCGGCGTGTGCTTCTTTCACACCTGCAACGAACTCGGGACACCCCTGATCGAGCGCCCCACCGACCTCGCCGTCAACGAGAGCGCCGACGCCGGCCGCCAGCACATCGACGTCGTGGTGCAGGCCATGAGCAACGTCACCATCAAGGGTGGGACGCCCCTCTACCAGGCCGTCCGCGAGGCCTACGCCTACACCCTCGACGAGTACGACCCCGGCTACGTCAACCAGCTCGTGATCCTGTCCGACGGCGCAAACCGCGACACCACCAGCCCGGACACGCTCGGCCAGCTCCTCACCTACCTCAACGAGGCCAAGGACCCCCAGCGACCCGTCAGGATCATCTGCCTGGGCTACGGCGCCGAGGCAGACATGGGGGCGTTGCAGGCCATCGCCAGCGCCACCGGTGGCCGTGCGGCCCAGGTCAACAGCCCGTCCGAGATGAAGGCGGCCGTCAACCTGGCGCTCTTCTCGCTCTGACCCCCGCCGCGCGCCTCCGCACCCGTCACGGTGACGGCACAACCTGGCCCCCAGCTCACAGATGCGGGGCCCGGCGTCGGGCATGACGGAGGCCCGGCCCCCGCGTGGGGAGCCGGGCCTTCGTCGTGGCTACCTGTCGTCGAGCAGGGCTCGACGGGTCAGATCAGGCTGATCAGCGACCGACCTTGCCGTCGTTGTCGCGGTCCAGCTTGTCCTTGATCTTGTCGCCGAGGCCGACCTTGCCGTCGTTGTCGTTGCCGACCCCGTCACGCAGGCCACCCTCGCGGACGCCGCCCTCGCGCTCGACCTCGATCTCCTCCTTGCGGACGTCCTCGGTGACGCGCTGCTGCTCGGTCACCGTCTCCTTGCCCAGGGAGACCTGCTCCTTGGCCACGACGTCCTTGTCGACGACGACCTCGTCGGCCTTGAGGTGGACCTCGGCGGTCTCGTCGCCACCGATGCGGCCGCCCTCACCGTCACGGATGGGGGTGCGCTCGACGCGGACCTCCTCGTGGGTCACCGGGACCGTGACCGACTCGCGCTCGGTGCGGACGTGCTTGCGCAGGCGCACGCGGCCGGCCTCGCGCTCGCGGGTCCCGACCCGCAGCTCCTCCTCGGAGCGGGTCATCGTGTTGTCGCCCTGGGTGCGGTCGCGGTCGGCCAGGGGACGACCAGCGGTCGCGTCGGCGTCGCCGTCAGCGCCGTGGTCGTTGCGGCCGGCAGTGGCGTCCGCGTCGCCGTCAGCGCCGTGGTCGTTGCGGCCGGCAGTGGCGTCCGCGTCGCCGTCAGCGCCGTGGTCGCCGCCACGGGTGCCGGCAGCGGCGTAGCCCTCGTCGTAGTCGTGGCCGTAGTAGCGGTAGAGCTCGCGCTCCTCGTCGGCGTCCAGGTGACGGTCGGCGTCCACGCGGGGGGCGTCCTTGACCTTGTCCTTGGAGAACGGGACGCGGATGGTGTCGCCATCGACCTGCGCGTCGTCGAGCGGGATGAAGGTGTTGGACGTGCCGAACAGGCCGGTGTTGACGGTCACCCAGGACGGGTTGCCGGTGCGGTCGTCGTTGTAGACGTCGCCGACCTTGCCGATCTTGTCGCCGTTGTTGTCGACGACGGTGCCGTTGAGGACCTGCTCGATGTGCTCGTTGGAGAACATGGTGGGGTTCCGCCTTTCGTTGGTTACCAAGTGCCGGATGACGCCGTCGCCGTGGACGACGGTGCCCCGCTGCTCGTAACTTGCCCAGGCCCGTCAGGCGGCAAACCCCCGAGTCCAAAAAATCTCGATACGGTCACGTGGCCACGTCTGCGCAGGTCACTGGCCTGCGGACGGCGCCCGAGGCGCCGCGAGCACGGGCGGCGGCGGCTCCGAGACGGCGCGGACGACGGGCCTCAGGTCCAGCCACCACTGGTCCTTGGGACGACGGTGCGCCATGTCCATGAGCTCGAGCATCCGCGCCATGGGCGTGGCCTGCACCCGGCCCGCGACGAGGCCGACCAGCTGCGCCTCGCGGCCCCCTGCGGCGAGCTGCTCGGTCAGCAGGTCCACCGCGTGCGCCACGAGCCGCGTCGCCAGCACCCGGTCGAACGGCGAGGGGTCGCCGCCCTGCTGCAGGTGACCGAGGACCGCCTGGCGCACGTCATACCTCTCCTGCCCCTCCTGGTCGAGGAGACGGGCGAGGAAGTCCGTCGTGTACTGCTCGCTCGCGCGCTCGTTGCGGATGGCGAGGTAGAGGCGGCGTCCGGCGTCGAAGGAGGAGCGCAGGCGGTGCACGTCGTCCTGCAGGTCGTCGAGGGTGATGCCCTCCTCGTGCAGGTAGACGCGCTCGGCGCCGCTCGCCAGCCCGCTCATCAGCGCGAGGTAGCCGCAGTAGCGCCCCATCGTCTCGACCACGAAGCAGCGCCGTCGCGCGGAGGCGGACTGCTTGATCCGGTCGACGGCCTCGACGATCGCGTTGAGCGCGGTGTCGGTGCCGATGGCCAGCTCGGACCCCGGCAGGTTGTTGTCGATCGAGGCGGGGACGCACACCACCGGGATGCGGAAGGCCGGGTACCGGTCCCGCTCCTCCCACAGGCGGTGCGCCCCCTGGTAGCCGTTCCAGCCGCCGACGACCAGCAGCGCGTCGACGCGGGCGGCTTCCAGGCTGCGACCGATGGCATAGAGGTCCTCGATCTCGGGGACCGTGCGGCGGATCCCCAGCTCGGCACCCCCGATGGAGGTCCATCCCTCGACGTCGCCCCAGGTCAGCTCCTCCACCTGGCCGTCGCGCAGGCCGGGGAAGCCGCCGCGCACGCCGAGCATCGTGTGCCCGCGGTCGATCCCGAGGCGCACGGCGGCGCGGGCGGCGGTGTTCATGCCGGGGGCGAGCCCGCCGGCGTGCAGGATCGCGACGCGTCGGGGCGACTCGCCCTCAGCCAGGGCGGGGACCGGCGGTTCCGACATCTCGGTGAAGACCTGGGTCATCTCGGTGAACGACCCTCCCCGCAGCCGCATCGCCTCCGCGTAGTCGCCACCGGCGATGGCCGCCGGGACCTCCCGGGTGCGCTCGACGGCCTCCATGAGGGGGACCTTGGCGATGCGGTTGCCCCGTATGCCGACCACGTGGGCCACCGACCCCGGGGTCGCCGCCAGGACCTCCTCGGCCGCGGCGTAGCCCAGCCAGGTCGACGCCCACCGGTCGAAGGCGCTGGGCCGGCCACCCCGCTGCACGTGCCCGAGGATCGTCACGCGGGTGTCCTCGTCGAGGCGTTGCTCGATCGTGTCGCGCACGTACGCCGCCGTGATGGGGTTGCCCTCGCGGTCCTGGGCGCCCTCGGCCACCACGACGATCGAGTCCCGGCGACCGGCCGCGCGCCCGCGCCGCAGCTCGGCGCACATGCGGTCCTCCCAGCCGTCGGCGGGCGGGTTCTCGGGGATGAGGGCGTAGTCGCAGCCGCCCGCGATGGCGCTCATCAGCGTGAGGTAGCCGCAGTGCCGGCCCATCACCTCGACCACGAAGCTGCGCTGGTGGCTGGCCGCCGTGCTGGCGATGGCGTCGATGGCGTCGACGATCCTGTGCAGCGCGCTGTCCGCGCCGATGGTCATGTCGGTGCCCACCAGGTCGTTGTCGATGGAGCCGACGAGCCCGGCGATCATCAGGGCGGGGTGCGCGTCCGCGAGCGCCTGGTCGATGCGCCCGGTGTCGGCCAGCTCGGCGAGCAGCCCGGGCCACTCCTGGCGGAACAGGTCGAGCCCGCTCAGCGAGCCGTCCCCACCGATGACGATGAGCCGGTCGATGCCGCGCTCCACGAGGTTGGCGGCGGCGCGCAGCCGGCCCGCGCGCTCGCGGAAGTCCTTGCTGCGGTAGGTCCCGATCATGGTGCCGCCGCGGTGCAGGACGTTGCCGACGTCGTCCCAGCCGACCTGGCGGATGCCGTCGCCGCCGTCGACCATGCCCTGGTAGCCCTCGAAGATCGCGAAGACCTCGGCCCCGAGGTGAAGGGCGGTGCGGACGGCGCCGCGCACCGCGGCGTTCATGCCCTGCGCGTCACCGCCGCTCGTCAGGACGGCGATGCGGGGGACGGTCTCCACGGGGCTACCTCCGGCTGCGTGCGCGACTGGGCTGACGGTCCACGTCCACGACGGGGCGGACGGTCCTCGCCTCCATCCAACCGTGCCCGCCCGGGCGCCGCGCCCCGAGGGGGGTGATACGCGTTCGTCCGGGCTGGTGAGGCCCACTAACCTGGGACCCATGGTTGCCCCGATCGACGCCCTCGCCCCGGCCGTGCAGTCCGCCCTCGTCGCCGCGTTCGGCGAGGACGTGCGAGGGGCGGACCCCGTGGTGCGACCCAGCCAGTTCGCCGACGTGCAGGTCAACGCCGCCATGGCCCTGGCCAAGCGGCTCGGTCGCAAGCCGCGCGACGTCGCCGACGCCATCGTGGAGCACCTCGAGACGGGCGACCTCATCGCGTCCGCCGAGGTCAGCGGACCGGGCTTCATCAACGTGACCTTCAGCGACGCGTGGATCGCCCAGCAGGTGCAGGCCGCCCAGGCGGACCCGCGGCTCGGCGTGGCCACCCAGCCGGCCGAGATCATCCCCATCGACTACTCCGCGCCCAACGTCGCCAAGGAGATGCACGTCGGCCACCTGCGCACGACGATCATCGGCGACTCGCTCGCCCGCACCCTCGAGCACCTCGGCCACACCGTCATCCGGCAGAACCACGTCGGCGACTGGGGCACCCCCTTCGGGATGCTGGTCGAGCACCTCCTCGAGGTCGGCGAGGACTCCCCCGAGGCGCACGTCGTCGAGACCGACCCCAACGCGTTCTACCAGACAGCCCGCGCGAAGTTCGACGGGTCCGAGGACTTCGCGACGCGCGCCCGTGCCCGGGTCGTCCGGCTGCAGGCCGGCGACCCCGAGACGCTGCGGCTCTGGGGCAAGCTCTACGACCTGTCCAAGGTCTACTTCAACAGGGTCTACTCCACCCTCGGCGTGACCCTCACCGACGCCGACCTGGCCGGCGAGTCGTCGTACAACGAGGACCTCCCCGGCATCTGCGCCGACCTCGAGGCCAAGGGCATCGCGACCATGGACGACGGCGCGCTCGTCGTCTTCCTCCCCGGCTTCACCGGCCGCGAGGACAAGCCCGTCCCGCTGTTCATCCGCAAGTCCGACGGCGGCTACGGCTACGGCACCACCGACCTGGCGACGGTCAAGCACCGCGTGGAGGACCTGCACGCCGACCGGATCCTGTATGTCGTGGGCGTGACCCAGAGCCTGCACCTGCAGATGGTCTACGAGACCGCGCGGCAGGCGGGCTACCTGCCGAAGGACCCCGCCGAGGTGCAGGTCGAGCACGTCAAGATCGGCTCGGTCCTCGGCGAGGACCGCAAGATCCTCAAGACCCGGTCCGGCGCCCCCCTGCGCCTCATGTACCTCCTCGACGAGGCCGTGCAGCACGCCCGCGCCTACATCGACGAGGCGCGCCCCGAGCTCCCCGAGCAGGAGCGGGCCGACATCGCGCGGATGGTCGGCATCGGGGGCGTGAAGTATGCCGACCTGTCGGTCGCCCACGACTCGGACTACGTCTTCGACCTCGACCGGATGCTCGCGCTCACCGGCAACACCGGCCCCTACCTGCAGTACGCCACGGCCCGGCTGCGGTCCATCCTGCGCAGCGCCGGCGTGGACCCCGAGGCGCAGGACGCCCCCGTGCTCGTCACCGAGCCCGCCGAGCGCGAGCTGGCCCTCAAGCTCCTCGACCTCGACGGCGTCCTGGCGCAGGTCGGCGCGATCTACGAGCCGCACCGCCTGTGCACCTACCTCTTCGAGCTGGCCCAGACCTTCTCGTCGTTCTACGAGGCGTGCCCGGTGCTCAAGGCGGACGACGAGCAGACCCGGGCGTCGCGCCTGACGCTCTGCGCCCTCACGCTCCGCACCCTCGTGCAGGGCCTGGACCTGCTCGGCGTGGAGGCTCCCGAGCGCATGTGACCGACCCCACGTGGGGCGGGCTCTCGGCATACGGCCCAGTCCCCCGCAGGGGGCAGGGTGAGGTTAGCCTGTGTGCCATGGCTCACAAGCGCCCCCACGTGGTGATCATCGGATCCGGATTCGGCGGGCTCTTCGCCGCCCAGGAGCTCAAGGACGCCGACGTCGACGTGACGATCGTCGGCAAGACCGTCTACCACCTGTTCCAGCCCCTGCTGTACCAGGTCGCCACCGGCATCCTCAGCCCCGGCGAGATCGCTCCCAGCACGCGCGAGGTGCTCAAGGGCCAGCGCAACGCCAAGGTCATCATGAGCGAGGTCACCAGCATCGACGTCGACGCCCGCACGGTGACGGCCGAGGCGCTGCAGCACGAGACGACCCTGCACTACGACTACCTGATCGTGGCCGCCGGCGCCGGCCAGTCCTACTTCGGCAACGACCACTTCGCGGTCTACGCCCCCGGGATGAAGACCATCGACGACGCCCTCGAGCTGCGCGCCCGCATCTTCGGCGCCTTCGAGGTCGCCGAGCTGTCCGAGGACCCGGCCGAGCGCGAGCGGCTGATGACCTTCGTGGTCGTCGGGGCCGGACCGACCGGCGTCGAGATGGCCGGACAGATCAAGGACCTTGCGACCAACACCCTCAAGGGCAACTTCCGCTCCATCGACTCCACGCAGGCCCGCGTGATCCTCATCGACGGGGCCCCTGCCGTCCTCGGGGCGTTCGGCGACAAGCTGTCCAGCCGCGCCAAGGCCGAGCTCGAGCGCATCGGCGTGGAGGTCATCCTCGACGCCCTGGTCACCGACGTGAACTCGGAGTCCGTGACGTACAAGCGCAAGGACGGCTCGACCGAGCGCATCGGCGCCGTCTGCAAGGTGTGGGCGGCCGGCGTCCAGGCCAGCCCCCTCGGAGCCACCCTCGGCAAGCAGACCGGCGCCGAGGTGGACCGGGCCGGCCGCATCTCGGTCAACCCCGACCTGACGCTGCCGGGGCACCCCGAGATCTTCGTCGTCGGCGACATGATGAGCCTCGACAAGCTGCCCGGCGTCGCGCAGGTCGCGATCCAGGGTGGCCAGCACGCCGCGCGGACCATCGCCTCCGAGCTGGGCGGCACCCGCGACACCTCGCCGTTCCAGTACAAGGACCGCGGGTCGATGGCCGTGATCAGCAAGTTCGGCGCCATCGCGAGCATCGGCAAGATCAAGCTGACGGGCTTCCCGGCGTGGCTGGCCTGGCTGTTCGTGCACCTCATCAACATCGTGGGCTTCAAGCACCGGGTGACGACGCTGATGCACTGGGCCATCGCGTTCCTGTCCACGGGTCGGGCCGAGCGCACGACCACGCGCCAGCAGCTCGTCGGACGCCTCGCGGTGAGCCAGCTCGGCAGCCAGTTCCAGCCGACGATCGGCGGCGTGCGCCTGCCCCTCGAGCAGCCCTACGACCCCGAGGCCGCCGACCGCCGCACCCGCTGACCCGCCCCCGGCCGAGGCATCGACCGGCCTACGTCCCCCAGGCGGGTGTGACGGAGGCCGGTCGATCTGTCTGCGGCCCCGCCGGGCGCAACGGGCGGGCTCCAGCGCTCGTGGCGGGCTCCAGCGTTCGTGGCGTGCTGCAACGTGCCACCCACGCGGTAGATCGCCACCGACGCTGGAGGCCGCCACCCAGGAGGGTGTGGCCGAGGACCGTGGTCAGACGGGGCGCTCGGCGCCGCGGCGCTCCTCGAGGTGCTTCATGGCGGGCGTCGCCAGCACGCCGTGCACCATCACGCTCACCACGATCGCAAAGGTCACCGTCGCCCACAGCGCCTTCTGCTCCGGCCACTCGTGCTGAGCCGTCGCGAAGGCCATGTAGAACACGGAGCCGATGCCGCGGACGCCGAACATCGCGGTCACGACCTTCTCGCGCGAGCCCAGCTGCTTGGTGCCGATCAGCGAGACCCAGCCGCACAGGGGGCGGATGACGAGCACGAGGGCGACGGCGACGAGCATGCCCTGCCAGCTCAGCGCCGACAGCTGCCCCGACGACAGGGAGGCGCCGAGCAGCAGGAGGATCAGCAGCGTCAGCACGGACTCGACGTGCTCGATGGCGTCGTGGAGCCGGCCGTGGTACTCGTGGCCGCGCTCGGCAGCGCGCAGCGTCACCGCGCAGACGAACACGGCGAGGAAGCCGTAGCCGTGCAGGACCTCGGCCAGTCCGTAGACGGTGGCGACCAGCGCCAGCCCGAGCATCGGCTCACCGACGTCCGCGAGGCGCAGGTTGTCCCACTGCGCGCGGAACGCCACCTTGCCGAAGACCCAGCCGCCCGCCAGCCCGACGAGCGCGCCGATGGCGATCTTGCCGACCAGCTCCATCCCGATCCAGTGCCAGCCCCACTCCGCGACCGGCCCCTTGGTGGCGAGGAACAACGCGAACCACACGAACGGGAAGGCCAGGGCGTCGTTGAGCCCGGCCTCGGACGTGAGGGCGAAGCGCACCTCGTCGTCCTCCTCCTCGGGGCTCTCCTCCTCGCCGCTGACGCTCGGCCCGGCGACCTGCACGTCCGACGCGAGCACCGGGTCGGTGGGAGCGAGCACGGCGCCGAGCAGGATGGCGGCGGCCGGTGACAGCGCCAGCGCCCACCAGCCGAGCAGTGCCACGGCAGCGATGCACAACGGCATCGCTATCCCGAGCAAACGCCAGGTCGGTCGCCAGGCCCTCCAGGCGAACGGCCGGTCGATGGCCAGGCCGACGCCCATGAGGGAGACGAGGACGCAGACCTCGGCGACGTGCTGGGTGATGGTCTGCTGGAAGACGGGCGCGATCGGCTCGTCGCCGGGCAGGAACCAGCCGACGGCGATGCCGACGAACAGCACCACCATCGGGGCGGAGATGGCGCGCTCGCGCAGGAGCCTCGGCAGGAAGGCACCGAGCAGCAGGCCGATCCCCGCGACGAGATAGACGACCCCGGTGACCACCTCAGCCGCGCCAGGTCAGCGCGGGCAGGCCGGACACACCAGGCCGTATGGCGCACACCCCGCCGGCCAGGGGGTCGTCGCCATCGTCGAGGCCCTCTCTGGAGGTGGTGATGTAGAGGGTGCCGAGGTCGTCGCCGCCGAAGGTGCAGGCGGTGACCTGCCGGGCGGGGACCTGCACGACCTCGTCGAGCCGTCCCTGCGGGGTGTAGCGGCGCACCTCGCCGTCGCCGTTCATCGCCATCCAGACCCCACCCTCGGCATCGACGGTGAGCCCGTCGGGGCTGCCGTCCGGACCGAGGTCCACGAGCGTGCGGGGGGCCTCGATGGCGGCGGTCCCGTCATACGGGAAGGAGATGACCCGGTGGGTGGCGGTGTCGGCGTAGTAGCCGGTCGCGCCATCGGGGCTCCAGACGATGCCGTTGGAGACGGTGACGGGGTCGAGGGCCACGTGCGCGGACAGGTCCTCGTCCATGACGTAGAGGGTGGCGGCGTCGGGCTGCTGGTCGTAGGCCATCGACCCGACCCAGAACCGGCCGTCCGGGTCGCAGCCGCCCTCGTTGAGCCGGATGCCGTCGGGCACGAAGGTCGGGCCGACCGTGAGCTCGGTCAGGTCGTCGCGCCGGGTGCTGGCGACGGCCCGCTCGAGCGCCAGGACCGCGCCACCGCCCTCGCGTGGGCGCAGGCAGGCGACGACGGTGCCGACGTGGGTGCGGGTGGGCTCACCGTCGGGCCGCAGGGTCATGACGTCGCCGGCGAGCATGTCCACCCACCGCAGCCCCCACGAGGGCCACCAGACCGGCCCCTCGGCGTGGTAGCAGATGGGATCGGTCACGGGGTCGGCGCGCATGGGCCTCACCCTAGGCGAGCGCGTGCGGGCTGCGGGTCCTACGCTGGCGAGATGGTTGACCAGATCGCTGACAGCACGGCTGGCGAGGGGCACGAGCTGGCTGCGGAGGCCGCCGTCGAGCGGGCGCGGGAGCTCGCGGCGCGGCCCGGGCGCCGGGTCCTCGGCATCACCGGGGCCCCGGCCGCCGGCAAGTCGACGCTCGCGGAGCTGGTGGCGCAGGCCGTGCCGGGCGCCGTGGTGGTGGGGATGGACGGGTTCCACCTCGCGCACAGCGTGCTCGAGGCCCGCGGCGACGTCGCCGACAAGGGCGCACCGTGGACCTTCGACGCCGAGGGGTATGTCGCACTGCTGCGTCGCCTGGTCGCGGAGCCCCCGGTCGCGGTGTGGGCGCCGGAGTTCCGCCGCTCGGTGGAGGACGCCGTCGCGGGCGCCGTGCTGGTCCCGCCCGACTGCCCGTTGGTCGTGACGGAGGGCAACTACCTGCTGCTGCAAGAGGATCCGTGGACCGCCGTGCACGTGCTCTGCGACGAGGTGTGGTTCGTCGACGTGCCGGAGCGGCTGCGCGTCGAGCGGCTCGTCGACCGGCACGTGCAGTTCGGTCGGACCCGCGACGCGGCGCTGACCCGCGGGACGGAGGGCGTGGACGCCGCCAACGCGCGGCTGGTCGCGGCGACGCGCGGGCGCGCGGACGTGGTCGTGGTGCTCGAGTGAGTGATGGGGCGGGTCCACGCGTCATCTGCGTGGGGCTGACGACGCTCGACGTCGTGCAACGCGTCAGCGAGCCGGTCGTCCTGGGCGGCAAGTCCCGCTCGGACGCGGTCGAGCTCGTGGCTGGAGGTCCGGCGGCCAACGCCGCAGTGACGGCGGCGGCGTTGCTGCACCGTGGTGCTGTGACCCTGATCAGCGCGGTCGGGACAGGCGTGGCAGCCGACGTGGTGCGGGCGGACCTCACGGCGTGCGGGGTGCGCCTCGTGGACCTGGTGGCGCCGGATCACGGTGGGGCGGGCGGTGCGGCGCGTGGTCCGGCACGTGGTCCGGCACGTGGCGGGGTCGCCGGTGGGGACGGTGGCGCCTGGGCGCTTCCGGTGGCCACCTGCGTCGTCCACGCCGACGGGGAGCGGACGGTCGTCTCGCCGGGCGCGCAGAGTTCCACGTGGAACCTCTCCGACGAGGCGCGCGACGAGATCGCCCGCGCCGCAGCCGTGCTCGTCGACGGGCACCACCCGGTGGCCGGCGAGGCCGCGTTGCACCTGGCCCGGGCCGGACGCGTGACGACGGTGCTGGACGCGGGCAGCGTCAAGGCCCACGTCGAGGGCTGGCTGCGGCTGGTGGACGTGGCGGCGGCCTCCTCGGCATACGGCCGTCAGCTGGGACTGCACCCGTCCGGCACCCTGGACCACCTGCTCGAGTCGGGCTGCGGCACCGCGCTGGTCACCGACGGGCCACGAGCGGTGCGCTGGCGGTCCGCGCGAGGAGGGAGCGAGGGCGCGGTGACGCCGCCCGCGGTCACGGCCGTCGACTCCCTCGGGGCGGGGGACGCGTTCCACGGGGCGCTGGTGGCGGCGCTGGCGCAGGGGCAGGCGCTGCCCGGCGCGGTCGGGCTGGCCTGCCGGGTGGCCGCGGTCCGGGTGTCGCACGCGTCGTCCCGTGGCTGGCTCGCCGACATCCCGACAGCGCTGGGACCACGCCCCTGAGCGGACCTGCCGGCGGCGGGATCATCAGCCTGGGGAACGACGGCCGGTCGATGTGACCGCCGCCGGTAGGTTGGGGAGGACGTCCCGACCAACGAAGGAGCAGCCATGTTCACCGGCATCGTGGAGGAGCTCGGCTCCGTGGAGGCCGTCGAGCTCGGCGCGGACAGCGCCGTCCTGACGGTGCGCGGCCCCCTGGTCGTGAGCGACGCGACGCACGGCGCCTCGATCGCCGTCAACGGGGTGTGCCTGACGGTGGTGGCGCACGACGAGGCGACCTTCAGCGTGGACGTGATGCGCGAGACCCTCGACCGCTCGAGCCTCGGTGCGCTGCAGGCGGGCTCGCCCGTCAACCTCGAGCGCGCGATGCCCGCCGGGGGCAGGTTCGGGGGGCATGTGGTGCAGGGGCACGTGGACGGGACCGCCACGATCGTGCGCCGCGAGCCCGGGGACCGCTGGGAGGTCGTGACCTTCTCGCTGCCGCCGGAGCTTTCGCGCTATGTCGTCGAGAAGGGGTCGATCACGGTCGACGGCATCTCCCTCACGGTGAGCGCGGTGGACGACGCGACCTTCGCGGTGTCGCTGATCCCGACGACGCTCGAGCTGACCACGCTGGGCCGCAAGCAGGTCGGGGACCCGGTCAACCTCGAGGTGGACGTGATCGCCAAGTACGTCGAGCGCCTCATGACCCGCTAGCCGCTCGCCGCTACCTACGCGCCCCTCGCCACTCCCCGCTCGTCAACAGCCGCTAGCCCTCCTCGGCCAGCGTCGACGCGTTGAACCGCACGGCCTGAGCCCCCCCGATGGCCGCCTCGAGGCGCATCCGCAGCAGGGCCGTGTCGTTGGACGACAGCGCCCGCCACTCCGGCGCGTCCCGGTGCGGACCCACGGCGCTGAGGTGCCGCCACAGCTCGGTCGCGGACGCGAGCGCGGCGTCGACCCGGGCAGGAGCGGGTGCCGGCCCCTCGTCCGCCCACCGCTGGCGCGGGCCGAGCGCCTGCTGCAGACCCGCGATCCGGCCGCGGACCTGGCCGGGCACGGTGCACGCGAGGTCCTCGTCGTAGAAGCCCGCACCCTCCGACCGCGCGTGGTCGAACCCCTGGGCGAGCGCCTCGGCGTCGCGCTGGTCGTCGGCGTCCGGCACGACCAGCCCGCGGCGGGCGAGCTCGACCGCGATCAGCCGGTCCTGGTGGTCGTAGACGCTGCTGACCTCCGCCCCGTCCTCGCCCTGGCGGGGGGCGCCACGTCCGTCGAGGACCCACCCACGGGTGCCCGGCGCGTGCCGCAGCGTGACCGGTGACCCCGTGGGCGCCAGCCGCTCGAGCGCCTCGTGGGCCTCGTCCGCCAGGCACTGGACCCCGCCGTCGGACGTCCGGCGGGGTGCCTCGACCCCGGCGAGGCGCACCAACCGCCGGTTGCGCATCGTCGTCACGTCGAGGACGTCCCCGCTCTGGGCGCCCACCACCCGCAACCGCTCACCGTCCGGCGAGCTGGTGATCCCCCCGCTGACCAGGCCGTATGCCGTCGCCGACGCCAGGCCTAAGCCTGCGAGGACAGTGAGGACCCGCAGGCCCCATCGACGTCGGCGGCCGGGCCTGGTCATCTGGTCCCTCCATGGCGTGGGTCGGGGACGGGGACGGGGGTCAGACCTGGCGGACGGCCTCGAACGGCGCGCGCGACGGCATCCGGTGCAGGATCGCCTGACGGACGAAATCCTTGGCGGTGCGGGCGGCGTCGAGCGGCGACGCGCCCTTGGCCAGCTCGGCGGTGACGGCGGCGGCGAGGGTGCAGCCGGCGCCGCTGACGGCCAGGTCGCCGATCTTGGGCGCCCTCAGCACCTCGAGGGTGGTGCCGTCGTAGAACACGTCGATGGCGTCGGGCCCCGTGAGCCGGACGCCCCCCTTGGCGAGGACGACGGCGCCGGAGCGCTCGTGGATGGCGCGGGCGGCGGCGACGAGGTCGTCCTCGCTCTCGATGGAGTCCATCCCGGACAGGGCCATCGACTCGAAGTGGTTGGGCGTCACGAAGGTCGCGAGCGGCAGCACCTGCTCCTTGAGCGCGGTGTCGGTGTCGAGCGCCGCGCCGGGCTCCTGCCCCTTGCAGATGAGCACCGGGTCGAGGACCAGGTTGCGGGGCCGCGCCTCGCGCAGGACGCCGGCGACGGTCTCGATCGTGGCCGGCGTGCCCAGCATGCCCACCTTGATCGTGTCGATGTCGTATGCCGCCAGCTCGGCCTCCAGCTGGTCGGCGATCACGCCCGGGTCCACCGGCACGAACCGGTGCCCCCAGTCGGCCTTGGGGTCGAAGGACACGATGCACGTGAGGGCAGCGATGCCGAAGGTGCCGAGCGCCTGGAAGGTCTTGAGGTCGGCCTGGGCTCCAGCGCCGCCGGTCGCCTCGGACCCGGCGATGGTCAGCGCGATGGGAGCGGCCTCGGCCGCGGCGACAGCGTGAGGTGTGGTCATGCCCACAGTTTCTCACCGACCGGCGCCGCTGCGGGAGCTCAGCTCGCGTCGGCCTCGAAGCCGTTCTCGTGCTCCGGGTCGGCCGCGATCTCGACCAGCCGGGCGCGCAGGCCTCGGTCGAGGTCGTGCCAGCGCATCCCGCGCACCGCACCCTCGAGAGCCTGCAGGGACGTGGCGTCGTCGAACAGGCCCTGCTCGCGCATGTCACGCCACACGGCCTCCGACCCCCGCTCCCGCAGGGTCTCGGCGTCGGCGACCCCCACGGCCCGCAGTGCCGCGGCCAGCTTGGGACCGATGTTGGGCAGCGCCTCCACGCGCGTTCGGCTCCCGCTCACCATGTCCCCCATCGTTCCCGTGATTACTCTCAGCAGTCATCGTGCACAGACTCTGACCTGCGCCGATGGCTCTGACGTCGTCATCAAACTATCACTCTGCGTGATGTATGTGGTGCGTCGCCGCGCCCATCGGCCCCACCGCGCGGCCCTCGGTCGCTCCTGGCGCGCCACCCGCAGCCGGCCGCAGCGCGAGCTGCTGGCGCGATCCGCCCGTCGTGGAGCATTTCGGACAATTGACGTCCGGGACATCACTCAGGGTATCCGCGCGCATTCTTTGCGTCATTGTCAGGAGTGCATTGCTGGCCTTGTGTCCCAATTGCGCAGCCGCTGCGGCGCGCATTGTTCGAGGGGCGGGTCCGGGCTAGTCATTATCTCTACCAACACACGGTGACTGGACCATTACGTATTGCGACGGCCCCAGTCCTGGATCCTCCAGACGAGACGTTCATGCAGGTAGACGGCTTGTGAACGATGCCGGTCGCGGCCCGGGAGCGGTCACACAACGTGCTTGCTTCCTGACTAACCGCAATAGTTGATACCTGCTTCGGATCATTTGCCATTGATTTCTGAGATGCCTCGTGAATTCCCTCGTTGAATTGCTGTCAACGGGGGGAGCCGCACAGAACACCATCCGAGACCACGCTCGGCCCGGCGGCACAGCACATCAGACATCCAGGAGCGCCGACGCTCCGTCAGAAAGGAACGCACCATGAACCGCACGCTCACCACCGGCCGTATCGTCATCTCCGGCGCCTTCGCCCTGAGCGTCGCCCTCGGCAGCGCCGGCACGGCCATGGCCACCGGTCACGACGGGGCGACCCAGCCCACCAAGCAGAGCTCCGCCAAGCAGGACCAGCCCCAGCAGACCACCCCGCACGCCGAGGAGGCCGACGGCAGCGACCACGGCGCCACGGGCAAGCCGGCCAAGGACGACCCCAACCCCGACAAGGGCAAGGACTGCGTCCAGCACGGCAACCACGGTGGCATCAACGAGGACCACTGCGGTGCCGCGGACCGTCCGGACGGCCCCGGCACGGAGACGCCCACGCCGTCCGAGCCCAAGCCGGAGACCCCGAAGCCCGAGTCGCCCCAGCCGGAGACGCCCAAGCCCGGCGACACCACGCCCGAGACGCCCAAGCCCGGCGACACCACGCCCGAGACGCCCAAGCCCGAGGACACCACGCCCGAGACGCCCAAGCCCGAGGACACCACGCCCGGCGACGACTGCAACATCTGCAAGACCGTCACCCCGCCGGCCCCGGTCGTCGTCCCCGTCTGCGGTCCGGACAACGACCAGGTCACGCTCCCCGACGCCAAGGGCGTCGTCTGGGAGCCCGGCGAGTGGAGCAACGGCACCCTGGTGGTCAAGGCGGTCTCGGCCGACTGGTACACCTTCCCGACCGGCGACCTGATCGTGCACACCATCAAGGACGCCAACGTGCCGTGCGGCACCACGCCGACGACGCCTCCGGTCGAGGACTGCGACAACACCTGCCCGACCCCGACCACGCCGACCACGCCGGCCACGCCGACCCCGGAGAAGCCCGTCACCCAGACGCCTGCCCCGGTCAAGCCCACCCCCGTGACCCCGACCCCGGTGAAGGTGAAGCCGGTCGGCCACACGCCGGTCGTCGTCACGCCCGTCACCCCGTCCGGTGTCGTCGTGACCGAGACCCCCGCCAAGGCCACGGCCAACGGCGCGCCGGTCTTCAACTCCGGCGTCGAGGGTGACGAGTCCGGTCTCGGTGCCGGTGCGCTCGGTGCCGGCCTGGCCGTCGCGGCGGGCCTGATGATGGTCCCCGCCGTCCGTCGCCGCCAGAGCGCCTGAGCGCCTGAGCGCCTGAGCGCCTGAGACACGGCATACGGCACAGCACGCTGGGAGGCGACGTCGCGTCCCAGCCGGGTGGCGAGGCCCCCGGCTCCCCTGGGAGCGGGGGGCCTCGCCCCGTGCAGGCCACCGCGCCACCACTCGAACCACCCACTCTCGCAAGGGTGCACGACACCCATCGACCACGGACCAGGAGGACGGCATGACGGCCCGACGACCGCGGCTGGCCGCGACGGCCGCCGTCGCGCTCGGCCTGCTGCTGACGGGGTGCGGCGGCGAGGGAGGCCCCGCGGCCACCCACCACCGCACCGAGGTGGCGGCGAGCAGCCCGACCGCCGCGAGCTCGTCCTCCACCGCGTCGGCGACGGGGACGGCGGCCACGACCGGTGGAGCCGCGGTCACCACGAGCGCCGGCGCCGCGACCAGCACTCCCTCGGCCGGCTCGTCGTCAGCGGCCAGGTCGGCCGCGCCGGCCGGGACCTCCACGGGCCGCGGGACGTCCGCCTCGGGACAGCCCGGCGCGCGGACCGTCGACGACGGCTCCCGCACCCTGCGCATCCCCGTCCTCGGGGTCGACGCCCCGGTCACCGGGTGCGCCACCGAGGACAACACCGTCACCCCGCCCAGCGACATCGGCGCCGTGTGCCGGTGGACCGGCAGCCCGGACTTCGGGGCGACGCGGGGCACGACGATCGTCGTCGGCCACTCCACGCGCAGCGACGCCACGGTCGGCGCGCTGGAGTACGTCCGCGAGCTCAAGACCGGTGACACCCTCACCGTCGCCGGGCAGGCCTGGCGGGTCGTCGAGGTCGTGCCGGGTGTCGACAAGCACAGCCTTCCGGCATGGATCGTGGACCGTGCCGGACCCCGCCAGCTCGGTCTCGTCACGTGCGAGACCACCAGCCGCACCCGCAACGACCTCGCGAGGCTCGTCCCGGTCGGCTGACTGGCGGACGCGCGCGCCCCGGGTTCCTTTCCCCGGGGCGCGCACTCGTCCTACACCCGGTCCGGTGCTGCGCCACAGCCCGTCCACAGTCCGCTGCCCTAGCGTGATCCGGTCGAGAGGACCCGCATGACCAGCCCTTCCCCCCGCGCCCTGAGCTCCACCGCCCTCGTGCGCGCCCGCCTCGCCGGCATGACCGGCCTGGCTGCGGCGTGCGCTGCCCTGACGAGCCTGTATGCCGTGGCCGTGTGCACCGTGCGCGGCCAGGCCTGGGACCACCGCATCTGGTGGCACCTGCACGAGCTGTCCCCCGTCGGCGCCCGACGCGTCGCCGAAGCGCTCGGGGTGATCACCCCGCTGTCCTGCGCCGCGGCGCTGGGCGCGATCGTGCTGCTGGCGGTGGCGCAGCGGCGCGTGGTGCCGGCGGTCGTAGGGATGGTGTGCGCGGCGGGGACGTTCGTGTCGGCCGAGGTGCTCAAGTACACCTTGGAGCGGCCGGACCTCGGGATCTCGCACTACGGCAACTCGTTCCCGAGCGGCCACACGGGGGCCGTGGCGGCGCTCGCGGTGGCGGCGGTCGTGGCGCTGGGCGGCGGCCTGCGCGCGGTGTGGGCCACGCTGGCCACCCTCGCCACCGCGCTCACGGGGCTCGGCGTGGTCCTGGCGGGGTGGCACCGGCCGAGCGACCCGGTGGCCTCCGCGCTGGTGGCCGTCGCGTGGGCCGTGGTCGGCCTGCTGGTGGTGCACGAGCACCGCGCCCGCATCCCCCTCCCAGGATCGTGAGGGTCTCGTCCAGCCTTCTTGGACGAGACGCTCACGATCGTGGTGGGGCGGGGCGGGTCAGGGCGCCGTGTAGGACGCCGTGAGCGTCACCCCGGAGTAGGCCGAGCAGCCGCGCAGCCCGACGTAGTGCGTGCCGGCGACCGGCGCCGGGACCGTGCAGGTCTCGGTGTGGCCCGACCGGTAGGGGCAGCAGTCGTAGCTCGAGGTGGTCGGCGCGCTGCCCGCCTTGAGGTAGAGGTCGACGTCGCCCGTGCCGCCCGACGTGCTGACCACGAGGTTGGTGGCGCCGGCGGGCACGGCGATGCTGTATCCCGTCATGACGCCGGCGGCGCCATACAGCCCGGTGCGGGGCACCCCGTTGACCAGGACCGATCCGGTCGGGGTGGGGGCTCGGCGTGGGCGTCGGGGTGGGGGTGGGGGTGGTGGAGCCCGCCGTCTCGGCGACCTCCCCGACGAAGGCGAGCCCGAGCTTGGCGAACCTGGCGGACGGCTCGGCGGCGCCGCCCAGGTTGGTGAGGGTGTCGCCGCTCGTGTGCAGCTGCGGGAAGATCTCGGGCTCGGCCGCCATCATCGACGGGTAGCCCGCGCTCGTCCACGATGCGTGGTCCGAGCAGGCGTAGCCGCAGGTCATGTCGCCGCGCACGAGCCTGGTGGGCTTGAGGTAGGTGTCGAGCGAGGGGCGGGCGCGAGGGGTCAGAGGGCGAGGTAGTCGCTGTCGCGCGCGTCCGTGATCAGCATGTGGCCCGGCGCGTGCGTGATCGCCAACGACGGACGCGAGGCCATGACCATCGCCTGCGGCGTCACCCCGCACGCCCAGAAGACCGGGATCTCGCCGGGCTCGCTGCGCACCGGGTCACCGAAGTCGGGCCGGTCGAGGTCACCGATCCCCAGCGCCGCCGGGTCACCGACGTGCACCGGCGCACCGTGCACGCCCGGGTAGCGGCCGCTGATCCGGACGGCGTCGGCGACGCGGTCGGCGGGGATCGGCCGCATCGACACGACCATCGGCCCGGTGAGGTCGCCGGCGGGGCGGCAGGGGCGATCGGTGAAGTACATCGGGACGTTGCTGCCGTCGACGATGTGGCGGACCTCGATCCCGGCCGCGATCAGCGGGTGCTCGAAGGTGAAGCTGCACCCCACCAGGAAGCTCACGAGGTCGTCCCGCCAGTGCTCGCGCACGTCGGGCACCTCGGCCTCGAGCTCGCCGTCCCGCCACACCCGATAGAGCGGCAGGTCGGTGCGGACGTCGCCGTCGAGGATCGGGCCGGAGGTCGCGCCGGGCTCGAGCACGTCCAGGACGGGACACGGCTTGGGGTTGCGTTGCGCGAACAGCAGCATGTCGAAGGCGAGCTCGCGCGGCACGCACACGAGGTTGGCCTGGGCGTGGCCGCGGCACCAGCCGGCCGTCGGCGTGACCAGGCCGCTGCGGAAGAGGGCGCGAGCCTCGCCTGGAGTCAGGGACGCGGGATCGGTGGCCCGGGTCATGTCGTCTCCGATCCTGGAGCGGGAGGAGAGGTGGCAGGACGAGAGGTGGGGTGCCAGGCGAGGCGCAGCCGGTCGCCGGGGCGCAGCTGGGCGGCCAGGTCGACGTCGTCGTCGACCACGACCGCGGCGACCGGGTAGCCGCCGGTGACAGGGTGGTCCGCGAGGAAGAGCACGGGCTCGCCCCCCGGAGGCACCTGGACCGAGCCGCGGACGACGCCTTCGCTCAGCAGCTCCTCGCCCTCGTGGTCGGGGTGCCGCACCAGGGTCTCGCCGACGAGACGGGCGCCGATCCGGTCGCTGCGGGCCGACACCTCCCACGGCGTCGCGACGAGGACCTCGCGGTCGGCGAGCCAGTCCACGCGCGGCCCCGGGACGACGCGCAGCACGATCCGGGCGGGAGGGCCGCCGGGCAGGGGCGCCTGCTCCGTCGTCGGGAGGGCGCGGGCGGCGTCACCGATGGGCAGCACGTCTCCGTCCTCGAGCGGGTCCGGACCGAGCCCGGCGAGCGTGTCGGTCGATCGCGAGCCGAGCACCGGCGGCACGTCGATCCCTCCACGCACCGACAGATAGCTGCGCAGGCCGTATGCCGGCGCGCCCAGCCGCAGCACCTGACCGATCACGAGGCGCAGCACCGCCGCATGGCCGACCGGGCGATCGTCGATGTGGGCAGGTGCGGGTGCTCCGGTCACGGTCACCAGGCAGTCGGCCTCGGCACGCACCGCCAGGCCGCCGAGCGTGACCTCCACGGCGGCGCAGTCGAGCTCGTTGCCGAGCAGGCGCTGGCCGAGGGCGTGGGCGGCCCGGTCCGCGGCGCCCGAGCGACCGACGCCGAGGTGCGCGAGCCCGGGTCGGCCCTGGTCCTGCAGGAGGGCGCGCGGGCCGGTCGCCAGGACGGTCAGCGAGCCGCGATCGTGCGAGAGGCCCTGGTCTGCAGCGGATCTCGTGGCCGAGCGCGATGGCGTGACTGGACGACCTTCGGCGGCGGCGTCGGGGGATGCGCCGGGGGCGGCGGATTCCCCTGGGGCATAGCTAGGTCCGGCTGGGGCCGCAGACTCAGCTGGGGTCGTGGACTCGGCTGGGGTCGCGGACTCGGCTGGGGCGGCCGGTGCCGCGGCGAAGCGGACGTGCTGCCCGGGCCGCAGCAGCGCCGGCGGGTCGCGCTCGACGTCCCACAGCGCCTCGTCCACGTGACCGAGCAGCTGCCACCCGCCGGGCGAGGCGCGCGGATAGATGCCGCTGAACTCCCCTGCCAGCCCGACGGATCCGGGCGGCACGGCGGTGCGGGGCTCGCTGCGTCGCGGGACGGTCAGGCGCGGGTCCCCGTCGACGAGATAGAAGAAGCCGGGCGCGAAGCCGCCGAAGGCCACCCGCCACGGCGTGCCGGTGTGAGCCTCGACGACCTCGGTGATGGACAGGCCTGTCAGAGAGGCGATCTCGTCGAGGTCAGGGCCGTCGTAGTGCACCGCGATCTCGACCTCGTCGACCTCGCCGGTGGCCGCGTCCGCACCCGGATCGCCTGCCAGGGCGAGGATCTCGTCGGCCACGCGCCCGAGGTCCGTGCCCGCCGGGACCGTCACGGCGAGGGTGCGCGCCGCGGGCAGCACGTCCATCACTACCGCGAGCCCCGTTGACCCGCGCGACATCTCCGCGCGCACGGCGGCGTCGAGCGCGAGCACCTCGTCCAGGCCTGCCAGCTCGACGAGCACGCCGGTGTCGCCGAGACGCCGCCACGCCGTCACCGCGTCACGCCCTCATCGCAGGAAGGGCCGGATCTCGACGCCGGCCGCCTCCAGGGCGGTCCGCGTGGCGCGGGCCATCTGCACCGCGCCGGGCGAGTCCCCGTGCGTGCACACCGAGTCCGCCGAGAGCCGGACGTCGGACCCGTCCACGGCCTCGACGACGCCCTCGGTCACGAGCCGCACCATGCGGGCGGCCACGGCGTCCGCGTCGTGCAGGACGGCGCCGGGCTGGGAGCGCGGCGTCAGCGTGCCGTCGGGCTGGTAGCCACGGTCCGCGAACGCCTCGACCACGAACGGCAGCCCGGCCTCGTCGGCCAGCCGCTGCACCGCGCTGCCGGGCAGCCCCATGATCGGGAGGGCGTCGTCATACGACTTGACGGCCGTGACCACGGCCCGGGCCTGCGCCTCGTGGTGGACGATCGTGTTGTAGAGCGCGCCGTGCGGCTTGACGTAGGCGACGCGCGTGCCAGCGAGCCGGCACATCCCGTCGAGCGCGGCGAGCTGGTAGACGACGTCCGCGACGAGCTCGTGCGGCGCCACGTTCAGGAAGCGACGCCCGAAGCCGGCCAGGTCGCGGTAGGCCACGTGCGCGCCCACGACGACACCGCGCTCGCCGGCCGCCGCCACCGTGCGCTGCATGACGAGCGGGTCGCCGGCGTGGAAGCCGCAGGCGACGTTGGCGCTGGTCACGACGTCGAGCATGGCCTCGTCGTCACCCATGGACCACGAGCCGAAGGACTCACCGAGGTCGGAGTTGAGGTCGATGCGCACGGGATTCTCCTATCCCCAGAGCTTGGCGAGACCGCCGAGGGACTGGTAGCCGAGGTAGAGGGTCAGCAGCCACGCCAGCACCCCGACGACGATCAGCCACCGCGGGTAGACGTAGCCGTGCAGCAGGTCCCGCCGCCAGATCGCGACGATCAGGATGATCGTGAAGCCCAGCGGCAGGATCAGCCCGTTGAAGGCGCCGGCGAAGACGAGGAGGGTGACCGGGGCCTTCTTGAGCAGCAGGAACAGCACCGTGCAGACCACGATGAACGCGACCGTCATCAGGTTGCGGGTGCGGTCGCTGGTGCGCGAGCTCGTCAGGAACGAGACGGACGTGTATGACGCGCCGACGACGCTGGTGATCGCCGCGGCCCACAGGATCACCCCGAACGCGTGCAGGCCGAACGACCCGGCCGCCTGCTCGAAGGCGCTGGCCGCGGGGTTGGCCTTGGCGAGCGTGGCGCCACCCGCGACGACCCCCAGGATCGCGAGGAACAGGACGACCCGCATGATCGCGGTGACGATGATGCCCTGCACCGACGACCGCCCGATCTCGCGGGCGTGCTCGGGCCCCGTGAGGCCGGAGTCGAGGAGGCGGTGGGCGCCGGCATACGTGATGTAGCCGCCGACGGTGCCGCCGATCAGGGTCGTGATGGCGACGACGTCGAGGGTGTCGGGCAGCACGGCGTTGCGCAGGGCCGTGCCGACCGGCGGCTTGGACGTGATGGCTATCCAGGTCGTCAGGCCGATCATCAGCAGGCCGAGGAAGACGACCATCCGGTCGAGCAGCATCCCCGCCCGCTTGACCAGGAAGATCGCGATGGCGATGACCGCCGACACGACCGCCCCGATGATCGGGTCGACGCCCATCATCGCGTCCAGGCCGAGCCCGGTGCCGGCGATGTTGCCGATGTTGAATACCAGGCCGCCGAGCAGCACGAGCGCCGCGAGCACCCAGCCGAGCCCGGGGACGACCCGGTTGGCGAGCTCCTGGGCGCGCAGGCCGCTGACGCCGACGGCGCGCCAGACGTTCATCTGCACGGCGATGTCGACCAGGATCGAGATGACGATCGCGAAGGCGAACGCGGCGCCGAGGGTGACCGTGAAGGTCGTGGTCTGGGTGATGAAGCCCGGCCCGATGGCGCTCGTGGCCATCAGGAACATCGCACCGAGGATGGCGCTGCGGCCGCTCGTGCGGGTCTCGGGGGTGCTGCTGGGCGGGGTGTCGGCCATGACGGTCATCCCACCACACCCCCAGCCAGGCACAACCCCCTCAGCGCCGGCGGCTGCGGACAGAGTGGTCGCAGATCCGACGTCAGGGCACCCCAGATGTCGCATCTGCGACCATTCTGGCCCTCGCGCTCCCACGACACATGTCTCATAACGCGGGATTATCGGTCGAGTTACTTCCGATGATGGGTTGCCCGTGGTCTCCTAGATGTCATGACCTCTCGCAGCCACCGAATGTGCCGCCTCGCCGCGGCCGACCGGTGTCGTCGCGGCATGCGCTGAGCCCCAGCCCCCGCCCGACCTTGGCCGACGACGACCGTCCGCCCCGCCCCGAGAGAGACCCGCGATGAACGACACCACCGCCCAGACCCAGCTGTTCGCCTCACCCGCCACTACCGCCTCGGTCGTCGGGCACGTGTCCGCCCGGGCCGCCTACCAGTTCGCGCTCTATGCCCGGGCCGCCCTGGTGGACGCGCGCCGCGACCGCAGCACCGGCGCGATCCACCCCGACCTCGCGCCGCGCCTGGCCGCAGACCTCGCCGTCGCGCCGGCGCCGCAGCGGGTCTTTGTCCTCGCGGACACCGACGACGAGGCCGCAACGCTCGCGGAGCAGCTGCGCGCGGCCGTGCGGGCCCCCGTCGCCGCGGTCACCGGTGGCTTCGGGGCGTGGCTCGAGGCGGGGTTGCCCGTGGCGGCGGCCACCGCCTGATGCCCGGGCCCGTCGTGCGGCGGGCGGGTCGGCATACGGGCTGATCTGCGGGACTCGACGGCCCGGCCGTGATGAGGTGGGGCATGACCACCGAGCTCGTCGGCTATCTCGCGTCCGCCCTCATCGTCACGTCGCTGGCGATGACCTCGGTCGTGCGGCTGCGGGTGATCTCGTTCGTGGGGTCGGTGACCTTCGTGGTCTATGGCGCCTTGATCGGGGCGTGGCCGGTCATCGTGTCCAACGCGATCATCGCGCTGATCAACGTCTGGCACCTGCGCCGCGAGCTCGGCCCGCGCCAGGACCTCGGGATGGTGGAGGTGCACCACGAGGACCCCTACCTCACGGACTTCCTGCGCACCCACCTCGACGACATCCACCGCAGCCAGCCAGGATTCACGAGCGCGCACCTCGACGACGTGGCCTTCGTCCTGACGCGCGAGGGCCTGCCCGCGGGGGCGCTGCTGGGGCGCAAGGACGGTCGCGACCTGCACGTCGACCTCGACTACGTCATGCACGCCTATCGAGACTCGCGCATCGGGCGATGGCTGTATGCCGACCGCGCCGGCACCTTGCGGGGCAAGGGGATCCGCCGCGTGGTCGCCACGGCCGAGACCGACGTCCACCGCAGATACCTGCAGGCCATGGGTTTTGCGCCAGACGGTGACCGCTGGGTGCGCGAGCTCTAGGGGTCGGACGGCTCCATCGCCATCTCGAAGCGCACCGGCGCGCCTCGTCTCGGGATGGTCAGCGCGCACACGCACGCCACGACGCACAGCCCCGCGGCCACGATCCAGGCGCCGTGATAGCTGCCCGTCGCCTCACGGATGCCTCCGGCGACGCTGGCCCCGACGCCGGCGCCGATCATGTGCGAGGCATAGGTCCAGCCGAACACCACGCCGGAGTCCTCGATCCCGAAGAACTGCCGGCACAGCGCCACGGTGGGTGGGACGGTCGCGACCCAGTCGAGGCCGTAGAACACGATGAACACCCACAGCGCCGGCTGCACGGTCGAGGCGAGCAGCTCGTGGACCGTCAGCAGCGACAGCCCGCGCAGGCCGTAGTAGGCGGCGAGCAGGTAGCGGGAGTCCATCCGGTCGGTGAGCCACCCGGACGCGACGGTCCCGGCCATGTCGAAGATCCCGACCACCGCGAGCAGCCCCGCGGCGGTCGTCGCCGGCATCCCGTGGTCGTGCGCCGCCGACACGAAGTGCGTCTGCACGAGGCCGTTGGTCGACCACCCGCACACGAAGAAGGTCAGCATCAGCGCCCAGAACGGCCACGACCGGCTCGCGCGACGCAGCACGGTGAGGGCATGCGTCGCGGGGTTGGCGTAGCGGCGGACCTCGGGTGGCGGGGGCTCGGTCGCGCCGTACGGCAGGGCCCCGATGTCGGCCGGACGGTCGCGCAGGAACACGGCGACGAGTCCGGCCATGAGCACGGCGAGCACGGCCGTCACCCCGGCGGCGTAGCGCCAGCCCGGACCCTCGGCGGCGGCCGCGATGAGCGGCAGGAAGATCAGCTGGCCGGTCGCGTTGGCCGCGGAGAACAGGCCGGTGACCAGGCCGCGGCGCTCGTCGAACCAGCGGTTGGCGACGATCGCGCCGAGCACCAGCGCCATCGCCCCCGTGCCGGTCCCGATCAGCAGACCCCACAGCAGCCACAGCTGCCACGGCTCGGTCATGACGGTGGTCAGGCCGCTCGCGACGCCGACGACGGCGAGCGCGATCGTGACGGTCTTGCGGACGCCCCAGCTCTCCATCAGCGCGGCGGCGAACGGCGCGACGATGCCGTAGAGCACGAGGTTGAGGCTCACCGCGCCCGACGTCGTGGCCCGGCTCCAGCCGAACTCGCGCTCGATCGGCTCGAGCAGCACGCCCGTGGAGGAGCGGAAGGCCGCGCCCGCGACCAGCGCGCCCAGCGTGACCGCGGCGACGATCCACGCGGGGTGCAACCGTCGCCGCGGGGGGACGGTCTGAGCGGTCATCGCGACCTCCGGGGTGGGTCGCCGAGGGCTCGGCGGGATGCCAGCGAGACTAGGGAGCGGCCCGTATGCCGGGAAGGCCCGCCCACATCGCGAACGTCGTCACCGCGCTGCCCCCGCCGATCACGAGGGGCGGCGAGTCAGCCCTCGACGCGGAGGCGGCTCGCGAGGTCGGCGATCGCGCGCTCGGCGGCGCTCGTGTCGCCCGCCCTGGCCTTGGTGAACGCCTCCACGTGGACCGGCGACTGCCCCTCGATCAGCCATGCCACGAGCACGACGGGCATGACCCCACCGCGGTCCACCCACGAGTAGCCCTGCGCCCGCCCCTCGTCCGTGTCCCGCGGCTCAGGTCCCTCGCCGCCTCGGGTCGCCTTGAGCCGCGCCAGGGCGTCGGCATACGGCCCGGGCATCTCGAGCAGCGAGCTCGCGGTCACCGTGACGAGCCGCTTGGCCACGAACGACCCGAGCCACCCGCCCCGCTCGGTCACCCCGGTGAGCGACTGGTCGAGCAGGGACTCGGCGAAGGCCTCGGTGAGGAAGGGATTCATGGGGCCAGCCTAGGCAGCCGACGGACATGCGCCCATCCCCCTGTGGACGACGCCGGCTGCCGGCCGGGTGCAGGCCGGGAGGATGCAGGGGAACAGGCGCGGGCGTCGTGGGGTTGCCGCCCCCATGACCTCTTTGTTCGAGCCGATCACCCTGCGCAGCCTCACGATCCGCAACCGCGTCTGGCTGGCGCCGATGTGCCAGTACTCCGTGGAGAAGCGGGACGGTGTCCCCACCGACTGGCACCTGGTGCACCTGGGGGCGCGGGCGCAGGGCGGCTTCGGGCTGATCCTGACCGAGGCGACGGCGGTGTCCCCGGAGGGGCGCATCAGCCCCGAGGACACGGGCCTGTGGAACGACGAGCAGCGCGACGCCTGGTCGCGCATCACGGAGTTCGTGCACGGGCAGGGCGCGGCGATCGGCGTGCAGCTGGCGCACGCGGGACGCAAGGCGTCGACCTACCGCTGGTGGGAGGGCGAGCCCGAGGGCACCGTCCCCGCCGACGAGGGCGGCTGGCCGACCGTGGCCCCCTCCCCGACGGCGGGCGACGGCCTGGCCGTCCCGCACGAGCTGACGACCGACGAGATCGCCCAGGTGGTGCGGGACTTCGCGGACGCCGCACGCCGCGCCGACGAGGCGGGCTTCGACACGGTCGAGATCCACGCGGCCCACGGCTACCTCCTGCACCAGTTCCTCTCGCCGCTGTCCAACCAGCGCACCGACGCCTATGGCGGTGACCTGCAGGGACGTTCGCGCATCGTGGTCGAGGTGCTCGACGCCATCCGCGCCGTCTGGCCGCAGGACAAGCCGGTGCTCGTGCGCCTGTCTGGCACCGACTGGATCGAGGGCGCCTGGGACATCGAGCAGACGACCGCGCTGTCGCGCACGCTGCGCGAGCACGGCGCCGACCTGATCGACGTGTCCAGCGGCGGCGTGACCCAGGCGGCCATCCCCGTGGGGCCGGGCTACCAGGTGCCGCTGGCCGCCGAGGTGCGCGAGGGAGCCGAGATCCCCACGGCCGCGGTGGGACTGGTCACGGAGCCGCGTCAGGCCCAGGAGATCCTCGACGCGGGCCTCGCCGACGCCGTGCTCCTGGCCCGGGCCGCGCTGCGCGACCCGTCCTGGCCGCTGCGCGCCGCCCACGAGCTGGGCGTCGACCAGCACGACGCGCCCTACCCGCCGGCCTACTGGCGGGGCGCCTGGCGCTGACCGGAGCGCCCCCCGGAGCAACCCGGGAGCGCCCCCGGAGCACGTCCGGACGGTCGTGGGTCCGGCAGGTTAACGACGCCTCGCGGATCGGGACATCCGTTGACGTCACTGCAACACAGGGGCAACAGCCTGCGCCGGCGGGCTCCCTAGCGTCGATCGTGAGCAGCCCTCACACGACCGGGAGCCCCGATGAGCAGCACGACGAGCAGCACCTCCACCAGCGCCGCGGGCGCCCCCGCCAGCGCCGCGGGAACGTCCACGACATACACGCCGTCCCCCGGCGAGCTGGCCCCCGGACTCACCCGAGCCTCCGGCCGCACCCTCGTGGGCTGGGACCCCGAGTCCGCTGGTCAGTGGGACCACGGCGGGCGCACCATCGCCCGCCGCAACCTGGTCCTGTCCGTCTTCGCGGAGTTCCTGGGCTTCGCGGTGTGGGCGGTCTGGTCGATCGTCGTGCCGCAGCTGCCGCGGGCCGGGTTCACGCTCACCGTGGACCAGATGTTCTGGCTCGTGTCCGTGCCGTCCCTGGTCGGGGCGACGCTGCGCGTGCCCTACACCTTCGCCGTGCCGGCGTTCGGCGGGCGCACGTGGACGACGATCTCGGCGCTGCTGCTCCTCCTGCCGACCCTCGGCCTCGCGTGGGCCGTGCAGCACCCGGAGACGCCGTTCGGCGTGCTGCTGCTGATCGCGGCGCTGGCCGGCGTGGGTGGCGGCAACTTCAGCTCCTCGATGGCCAACATCTCGTTCTTCTACCCCGAGCGCGAGAAGGGCGCCGCCCTCGGCCTCAACGCCGCCGGCGGCAACCTCGGCACGGCCGCCGTGCAGCTCGCCGTCCCCCTCGTGATCGTCACGGCGTCCGGCGTCGCGCTGGACCGGGCCGGCCTGATGTTCATCCCGCTCGTGCTGCTCGCCGCCGTGCTCGCGTGGCGCTGCATGGACAACATCGCCGGCACCCGGTCCGACCGACGGTCCTACGCCCGCGCCGCGCGGCACCCGCACACCTGGCTGCTGTCGGTCATCTACATCGGCACCTTCGGGTCGTTCATCGGCTACTCCGGCGCCTTCCCCACGCTGCTCAAGGCGCAGTTCCCCGAGATGAGCCTCAACCTCGCCTTCCTCGGCGCGCTGGTCGGGTCGCTGTCCCGCCCGCTCGGCGGCCGCCTGGCCGACCGCTTCGGCGGGGCCACGATCACCTGCATCTCGTTCGTGGTCATGGCAATCGGCGCCGTCGGCGCCGTGATGGGCCTGCGGGCGCACAGCTTCGCGCTGTTCTTCGGCGCGTTCCTGCTGCTCTTCGTGGTCTCGGGGCTGGGCAACGGCTCCGTCTACCGGATGATCCCCGCGGTCTTCACCGCCACCTCCGAGGGCGGCGCCGACGCCCTGCTCCGCGCCAAGAAGGCCGCCGCCGGCTGCATCGGCATCGCCGGCGCGGTAGGTGCCTTCGGCGGCTTCCTGATCCCGCGCGGCTTCGCCCTGTCCACGTCGTTGACCGGCTCGCTGCAGGCCGCGCTGTGGGCCTTCGTCTGCGCCTACCTGCTGCTGCTCGGCCTCACCTGGGCGGTCTACCTGCGGCGCGGGTCCAGCGTCGCCGCGCACCGCATCTGACGAGAGCGTCCCTGCCACGAGAGGAGATTGCCGGTATGGCGACCCCCGCCGCCTCGACCGCCACCCCTCTCGCGGGGGCCGCCGCCGACACGCACTGCCCGTACTGCGCGCTGCAGTGCGCGATGACGCTGACGCCCGCCCTGACTCCTGATCTGACTCCTGACCCGACTCCCGACCCGACTCCCGAGAAGGCCGCACTGCCCACGGTGGGGCCGCGGGACTTCCCCACCAACCGGGGCGGCCTCTGTCAGAAGGGGTGGACCAGCGCCTCCGTCCTCGGTGCCGCCGACCGCCTCACGACCCCGCTCACCCGCTCTGCCGCAGGCGAGCTCGAGCCGGCGACCTGGGACGAGGCGCTCGACCTGATCGCCACCCGGCTCCTGGCCCTGCAGGACGAGCACGGCCGGGACTGCGTCGGGGTGTTCGGCGGCGGCGGCCTCACCAACGAGAAGGCTTACACCCTAGGCAAGTTCGCCCGCGTCGCCCTCGGCACGCCGTTCGTCGACTACAACGGCCGGTTCTGCATGTCCTCGGCGGCGGCCGGCACCAACCGCGCCTTCGGCCTGGACCGCGGCCTGCCCTTTCCCCTCGCCGACCTCGGTGGGGCGCAGGCGATCCTGCTGCTGGGCTCCAACCCCTCCGAGACGATGCCGCCCTTCGTGCAGCACCTCGCGGGCGCGCGCTCGCGCGGCGGCCTCGTCGTCGTGGACCCCCGCCACTCGCCGACGGCGGCGCTCACCGATGACGGGGGCGGCCTGCACCTGCAGCCACTCCCCGGCACCGACATCGTCGTGCTCCTCGGCCTGCTGCACCTCGTCTGGGCGACGGGTCGCGCCGACACCCCCTATCTGGCCGAGCGGGTCACCGGGGCCGAGGACGTGCGGGCCTCCGTCTCCGAGTGGTGGCCCGAGCGGGTCGAGCGCGTCACGGGCGTCCCCGCCGACGACCTGCGCGGCGCCGCCGAGATCCTCGCGGCCGCAGCACCGCTCGCGTGCGGCTCCGGCGCCTACGTGCTCACCGGCCGCGGCGTGGAGCAGCACGCGCACGGCACCGACACCGTCACCGCGGCGATCAACCTCGCTCTGGCGTTGGGCCTGCCGGGACGCGTCGGCTCGGGCTACGGCTGCCTGACCGGTCAGGGCAACGGGCAGGGCGGGCGCGAGCACGGCCAGAAGGCCGACCAGCTGCCCGGCTACCGCTCCATCAGCGACCCCGCCGCGCGGGCGCACGTCGCCGCGGTGTGGAGCGTCGACCCGGACACCCTCCCGGGGCCCGGTGTCCCCGCGATGCAGCTCCTCGGGCGGCTGGGCGAGCCGGGCGGCATACGGGCCCTGCTGGTCCACGGCTCCAACCTCGTCGTCAGCGCCCCCGGCGCGGTGCAGGTCACCGAGCGCCTGCGCGCCCTGAACCTGCTCGTCGTCTGCGACTTCGTGCCGTCCGAGACCGCGCTGCTCGCCGACGTCGTGCTCCCCGTGACGCAGTGGGCCGAGGAGGAGGGCACGATGACCAGCCTGGAGGGTCGAGTCATCCGGCGCCGCAAGGTGATCGACCCGCCACCCGGGGTGCGCAGCGAGCTCGATGTGTGGGCCGCCCTGGCCGGACGCCTCGGCGCACCAGCGCGGTTCGAGACCGATCCCGCGCTCGTGATGGACGAGCTCGCGCGGGCCAGCGCGGGCGGGATCGCGGACTACGGCGGCGTCAGCCACGAGCGCCTCGACCGCGGCGACGAGATCCACTGGCCCTGCCCGGATCCCGCGCACCCGGGGACCCCGCGCGCCCTGCTCGACCGCTTCGCCACGCCGGACGGCCGGGCCCGCATGCTGCCCGTCGAGCCTCGCGGCGTGGACGACGAGCTGCGTTCCGGCGCGCCGTACTACGCCATCACCGGTCGCGTGCTGCAGCACTACCAGTCGGGGGCGCAGACCCGGCGGGTTCGCGAGCTGGTGGCCGGCGAGCCGCGGGCGTTCGTGCAGCTGCACCCGCGGACGGCCGCCACCCTCGGGATCGAGGAGGGTCAGGACGTGACCCTCACCTCCGCGCGCGGGTCGTGCACGGCGCCGGCCCGGCTGTCGCGCGAGATCCGGCCCGAGACGGTGTTCGTTCCGTTCCACTTCCCCGGGGCCGAGCGCGCCAACGCCCTCACCAACCCCGCCACCGACCCCGTCAGCGGCATGCCGGAGTTCAAGGTCACGGCCGTGAGCATCCGCCCCGCCCAAGGAGATCCCCGTGCCTGACCGCACCCGCATCGTCGTCGTCGGCCACGGCATGGTGGCGGCGCGACTGATCGACGACCTGGACCGGTATGCCGACCCCGCCGCCCTCGACGTCACCGTCATCGGCGCGGAGCCCGAGGGGGCCTACAACCGGCTCATGCTGTCCGAGGTCATCGGCGGACGCGCGGCCGTCGACGGGCTCGCGATGCCGCACCGCGCCACCTGGGTGCGGGTGCTGGACGGCGTCGCAGCCGTGCGCCTGGACCGCGAGCGCCAGCTGGTCGTGGACGAGCACGGCGACGAGCACCCCTACGACCAGGTCGTGCTCGCGACCGGTGCCGACCCGCGCGTGCCGCCGCTCGCCGGCCTGGAGGACGCGTCGCGGTGGCCCTCGGGCGTCCACGCCCTGCGGACGCTCGCGGACTGCCGGGCGATTCTCGCACGCGTGGGATCCGTGGGGCGGGCGATCGTCCTCGGCGGCGGCCTGCTCGGCGTCGAGGCGGCAGTGGGGCTGCGCGCCCACGCCGTGCCGGTCACCGTGGTGCACTCCGGCGCCGGACCGCTGGACCGCCAGCTGGACGCGGCCTCGGCGACCGTACTGCGGCACGCGTTGCGCGACAACGGGATCGACGTCGTCACGGGCGGCCGGGCGGCCGAGGTGGTCGTCCACGACGGTGCGGTGGCGGGGCTGCGGCTCGCCGACGGCTCCGTCGTCGAGGGCGGTCTGCTCGTCGTCGCGACCGGTGTGCGGCCACGCTCCGACCTGGCGGCCGACGCCGGGCTGCCCTGCGCCGCGGGCGTCCTCGTCGACTCCGACCTGAGATCCCTGGCAGACCCACGGGTCTCGGCGATCGGCGACTGCGCCGAACCCCCCGGAGGGTGCAGCGGGCTGCTCGCGCCCGGCTGGGACCAGGCGGCGGCCGTCGCGAGACGCCTGGCGCGACAGGGCGACTCGCGCTCGACGGGTCCGACCGACGGGGCCGCTGCGCCGACGGGCTCCACCCCCGAGGCGGCGGGCGGAGACGTCATACGGCTCAAGGCCAAGGACCTCACGGTCGTCGCGCTCGGCACCCTGCCCGACGACGACCTGGCCGACACCGACGTGCACGTCGTGACCGTCACCGACCTGCGCTCCCGGCGCCGGGTCCGGGTGGGCGTGCGCGACGGCGTGCTCGTGGGGGCGAGCGTGGTCGGCGACGCGCAGCTGGCGGCGGACCTGACGGCGGCCTACGAGCGCGGGCTGCCCGTGCCGGCCGACCCCGCCCAGCTGCTGCTGCGGGCGAGCGAGGGCGGTGGTGGGCTGCCGACCGCCCAGTCCCCGGCCCTGATCCCGGGGCGGGCGACCGTGTGCCGCTGCAACGGCGTCGCCAAGTCCCACATCGTCGCGGCCCACGCCGCGGGCGACCGCACGGTCGACGACGTCGCCTGCCGCACGCGCGCCACGACGGGCTGCGGCACGTGCACCGCCACCGTGCAGGGGCTGCTGGAGTGGCTGGCCGAGGTCGACGGCGACCCCGCGAGGACCGCGTCCGACACCGATGACGCTGGGTTGTTACCGGGCGTAGCACGCCCGAAACATCGCGCCCGCCTCGGCGTAACAACCCCTTCCTAGCGTCGAGGAACGCACCAGCACAGGAGGACCGATGACCGGCAGCACCCAGCGCCACCTCGTCGTCGTGGGCGGCGGCATGGTCGCCCAACGACTCGTCGAGGCCCTGCGCGCCCGCGACACCGACGCGTCCTGGCGCGTCACCCTGCTCGCGGAGGAGCCCCGCGCCCCCTACGACCGGGTGGCACTGACCAGCTACTTCAGCGGCCGCGACGCGGACGACCTCGCGCTCGGCGACCAGTCCCTGTGGCGTGACGAGCAGGTCACGCTGCGGCGCGGCGTCGCGGTCACGGAGATCGACCGTGAGGCGCGGCGCGTGGCCTGCAGCGACGGCCGGACCCTCGCCTACGACGCGCTGGTCCTCGCCACCGGGTCGTTCGCGACCGTGCCGCCCGTCGAGGGCAAGGACGTGACCGGCACCTTCGTCTACCGCACCATCGACGACGTGGCGGCCCTGCGGCAGTACGTCGAGGACGCCCGCCCCCAGCACCGCCGCCGCCTGCGCGGTGCGGTGATCGGCGGTGGCCTGCTCGGCCTGGAGGCGGCGGGCGCGCTGACCGCCCTCGACGTGGACACCACCGTCGTGGAGTTCGCGCCGCGGCTCATGCCGCTGCAGGTCGACGCGGGTGGCGGCGAGTCGCTGCGGCGGCTCATCGAGGCGCTCGGCGTGGAGGTGCGCACCGGCACGGCGACGCAGCGGATCAAGGCCCGCCGCGGCGTCGTCGCCCGCATGGACTTCGCGGACGGCGGTGGGATCGACACGGACGTCGTGGTGTTCGCGACGGGTGTGCGTCCCCGTGACGAGCTGGGCCGCGCCTGCGGTCTGGAGATCGGCGAGCGCGGCGGCGTCGTCGTCGACGAGGCCTGCGTCACCAGCGACCCCGCCGTCTACGCGATCGGGGAGGTCGCATGCATCGACGGTCGCGTCTGGGGCCTGGTCGCGCCCGGCAACACCATGGCCGAGATCGTCGCCGACCGGCTGCTGGGCGGCACCGCGACCTTCCCGGGCGCCGACACGTCCACCAAGCTCAAGCTGCTCGGCGTCGACGTCGCGAGCTTCGGCGACGCCTTCGCCACCGCGGACGGCGCCCTCGAGGTGACCTATGCCGACCCGGTGGCCGGCGTCTACAAGAAGCTCGTGATGAGCGACGACGCCCGCACCCTGCTCGGCGGGATGCTGGTGGGCGATGCCAGTGCCTACGCCTCGCTCCGGCCGATGGTGGGGCGCCGGCTCGGGGCCGACCCCTCGTCATACCTCGTCCCGGAGGGCCTGCAGGCCGACCCGCACGCCACGGCCGAGCTGCCGGACGACGTGGGCGTCTGCTCCTGCAACAACGTCACGGCGGGCACGATCCGCTCGGCCATCACCGAGCACGGCTGCACCGACCTCGCCGAGGTCAAGGCGTGCACCAAGGCCGGCACCAGCTGCGGCTCCTGCCTCCCGCTGGTCAAGAAGATCGTCACCTCCGAGCAGGAGAAGGCCGGCCTCGAGGTCAACCGGTCGCTGTGCGAGCACGTCGAGCTGTCCCGCGCCGACCTGTTCAACGCCGTGCGCGTCACCGGGGAGCGGAGCTTCAGCGAGATCATCGCCCGGCACGGCAAGGGCCGCGGCTGCGAGATCTGCAAGCCGGTCGTCGGCTCGATCCTGGCCAGCCTGGAGACCGGGCACATCCTCGAGGGCGAGCAGGCGGCCCTGCAGGACACCAACGACCACGTGCTCGCCAACATGCAGAAGGACGGCACCTACTCGGTCGTCCCCCGCATCGCGGGCGGCGAGGTCACCCCCGAGGGGCTCATCGTCATCGGCGAGATCGCCCGCGACTTCGGGCTCTACACCAAGATCACGGGCGGCCAGCGGATCGACCTGTTCGGGGCGCGCATGGACCAGCTGCCGGCGATCTGGCGGCGGCTGATCGACGCGGGCTTCGAGTCGGGGCACGCCTACGGCAAGTCGCTGCGCACCGTGAAGTCCTGCGTCGGCTCCACGTGGTGCCGCTTCGGCGTGCAGGACTCGGTCAAGCTGGCGATCGACCTGGAGCTGCGCTATCGCGGCCTCCGGGCGCCGCACAAGATCAAGCTCGGCGTCTCCGGGTGCGCCCGGGAGTGCGCCGAGGCGCGCAGCAAGGACGTCGGGATCATCGCGACCGAGAACGGCTGGAACGTCTACGTCGGCGGCAACGGCGGCTTCACCCCGCGCCACGCCGTGCTGCTCGCCGAGGACCTCGACACCGAGACGCTCGTCCGCACCGTGGACCGGTTCTTCATGTACTACATCCGCACCGCCGACCGCCTGCAGCGCACCGCGCCCTGGCTCGAGGAGATCGAGGGCGGCCTGGACCACGTGCGCGAGGTGATCCTCGAGGACAGCCTCGGCATCGGCGCGGACCTGGACCGGGCGATGGAGCGCCACGTCGAGTCCTACTCCGACGAGTGGCGCGACGTGCTCGAGGACCCGGTCAAGCTGGCCCGGTTCACCTCCTTCGTCAACGCCCCCGACCAGGCCGACGGCGACCTCGTGTATGTCGTCGAGCGCGGCCAGCGTCGTCCGGCGACCCGTGAGGAGCGCGAGGCCGCCCGTCGCGGCGACGGCGACATCGAGGTCGTCACCTCGCAGGGCCACCCCGTCGAGCCGGGCAGCAACCAGCCGGGAGCCCCCGTGCTGATCGGTGGGACCACCCTGGAGGTGCGGCGATGAGCGTGACCTGGACCGACGTGTGCGCCCTCGGTGACCTGCAGCCCGAGCGGGCGGTCCCGGCGCTGGTGCAGGGCTGGCAGGTGGCGATCGTGCGGCTGCACGACGACACCGTGCACGCCGTGGGGCAGCGCGACCCCTACTGCGACGCCAACGTCATGTCGCGTGGCCTCGTCGGCTCGGTGACGGTCGAGGGGCGGGAGGTCCCCGTGATCTTCTCCCCGATGTACAAGCAGGCCTTCGACGTCCGCAGCGGTCGCGCCGTCGCGGAGCCGAGCGTGGGCCTGGGCTCGTGGGCCGTGCAGGTCATTGCGGGACGGGTGCAGGTCGGGCCGTGCGTGACCGAGCCTGCGGGCGTGGCGCCGGCGGAGCAGGCCGAGGTGGCGGCGGCCTCCTCCGAGCGGGCCCGCCAGACCGTGGAGGGATGGGCCGTATGACGCGCCCGCCCGTTCCCCTGTCGACGCCCTTCGGCACCCTGGTGCTCCCGCACCGCCCCTCCGGCTCCGGGTCCACCGGCACGTCCGGCTCCGGCTCCGGCTCCGGCTCCGGCTCCGGCTCCGGCCACGTTTCCAGGTCGAGCGGTTCGGCCGCCTCTGACAGCTCGCCCGGGGGCGCCCCGTCCGTGGGCGAGGTGTGGCTCGTCGGTGGCGGACCCGGCGACCCGGACCTGCTGACGGTGCGCGCCCGACGGCTGCTCGACGAGGCCGACGTCGTCGTCCACGACCGGCTCGGACCGGTCTCCGTGCTCACCGAGCTCCCCGAATCCGTCCAGCTGGTCGACGTCGGCAAGCGTCCGCACCACCACCCGGTGCCGCAGGAGGAGATCAACCAGCTCCTGGTCGACCACGCCAAGCGGGGACGAAAGGTCGTGCGGCTCAAGGGCGGTGACCCCTTCGTCCTCGGTCGCGGCGGCGAGGAGCTGGCGGCCTGCCACGAGGCGGGCGTCGCCTGCCACGTCGTCCCCGGCATCAGCAGCGCGGTGGCTGCCCCGGCGGCGGCCGGCATACCGGTCACGCACCGCGGCCTGTCGACCGGGGTGGTGACCGTCTCCGGGCACGACGAGCTCGACCTGCCCGCGCTGGCCACGACCCCGCACACCGTCGTCGTGCTGATGGGGATGGGGCGGCTGCACGAGATCACGGCGGGGCTCGTCCGGCACGGCCGTGATCCGCAGACCCCCGCGGCCGTCATACAGCAGGCGTGGACGCCCTGGCAGCGCGAGGTGCGGGCCCCGCTGTCCGAGCTGGCCGGCGCCGTCGCCCGGGAGGGGCTGACCAACCCGGCCGTCATCGTGGTCGGCGCCGTCGCCGGGCTCCCCGCCCAGGTCTCGGGCGTGCAGGTCTCCGGCGCCCAGGTCTCCGGCGTGCAGGTCACCGGCGCGCCGGACCAGGGCGCGGGCGCATCCGCCGCGGCCGGGGCCCCAGCGGGGAGACTGTCGGCATGAGTCTCGTCGCGCCCCGCACGACCCTCGCCGAGCCGGAGCCGGTGCTGCTGCTGACCGCGCACGGCACCCGCAGCCCCGAGGGTCAGCGCACCGTCACCGGCATCGCCGAGCGGCTGAGGCGGCGTCGGCCTGACCTGCGGGTCGAGCTGGCCTACGTCGACGTGCAGGAGCCTCACGTCGCCGACAGCGTCGCCGCCCTCACCGGGGCGGGCCTGCGGGTCGTCGTCGTGCCGATCCTGCTGTCGCTCGGCTATCACGTCGAGGTCGACATCGCCCGGGCCGTCGCCGGTCGCGAGAGCGCTTGCGCGACGGGGGCGCTCGGCCCCGACCCGATCCTCGCCGACATCCTCGTGCGCCGTGCCGAGGGCGCCGGCGGCGGGCCCGGCGACGCCCTCGTCGTCGCCGCCGCCGGGTCCAGCCGCGAGCGCGCCCAGGCCGACGTCGACGCCCTGCTCGACGCCGTGCGCTGCCGGTGGGCCGGACCCGTGACCGTGGGATACGGCTCGGCGGCATCCCCCACCATCGCTGACGCCGTGGCCGCGGCCCGTGACGGCAGCCCCCGCAGGGTCATCGCGGCGTCATACCTGATCGGCCCCGGCCACTTCGCCGACGTGATCGCCCGCGCCGGCGCCGACCTCACGACCCGCCCCCTCGGCACCCACCCCGAGCTGCTGACGCTGGTCGAGCGCCGGTATGCCGAGGGCCTCCAGCGCCTCGCCCGCGTCGCCAACCCCCTCTGACCGCGCCTCACCACGAACGAGCGTGTGATCGCGCCGGCCGCCGATGCCGCGCGGGGGATCACGATCGGGGAGACTGGAGCCATGGCCAGCGCATACCCGCACATGATCTTTGCCACCGAGGCTGCCGGGCTCGACAAGGACCGCCTCGTGGCGCTGCTCGACGAGTCCGCGCCCGGCGGCACCACCGAGCAGACCGCCCTCAAGCTGACGTGGACGCGTGACGGCTACGCCTACACCTACTGGTTCGAGGACGCGGACCGCGTCGGCGAGATGTACGCCGACTACCTCCCCGAGGGCGCCCGCCGCCGGCCCGTGATCAACGCGACCACCGTCATCGACATGTCGGGCGCTGCGGACGCGAGCGGCGAGCACGCCGGCGAGGCCCGCGGGATCGTCGAGCACCTCGCCGCGCAGGACGGGGTCCACGTCTTCGCCGAGGCCACCAAGCGCTTCGTCGGGATGTCGTATGGCGACGAGCCCACCCCCACCGCGACGGCTGCGCCAGAGGCCGCCTCCGTCACGCCCGAGACGGTCCAGCCCGAGCCGGCCCAGCCCGAGCCGGTCGTCGAGGTGGCCGAGCCGACGACGGGCGACTTCGGCGAGCCCGGCGTCCGCGTGGACGAGCCCTCCGAGGACGAGGTGGTCGCTCAGCCGACCGTCCCCGAGCCCGCGGCCGCGGCTGAGCACCAGCCGGGTGACTTCGGCGAGCCGGGCATCCGCGTGGACGAGCCCTCCGAGGACCTCGTGGACACTCACCCGGCGGCCCCGGAGCCTGCCGCCGCGTCCGCCCCCGCCCCGTCGCCGGAGCCGCAGCCCGCGCCCACGCCCGTCGAGCCCATAGCGCCGGAGCCCCAGGTCGCCCCCGAGCCGGTCGCCCCCGAGCCCGTGCTGCCGGAGCCCGAGATCGCCCCTGAGCCTCCGGTCCAGCCGGAGCGCATCCCTGGGCAGCTCCCCACGACCCCGGAGCCGGCCCCTACCCCGCAGCCCCTCCCGGACGAGGAGCCTGCACCCACGCCCGAGCCCGAGCCGATGCGCGAGCCTGCACCGTCTCCGGAGCCTGCGCCCACGCCCGAGCCGACCCCTTCACCGGAGCCCGAGCCCGAGCCGCAGCCCCTGCCGCGGGCGGAGCCCATCGCCCAGCCCGAGCCCATCCCCGCTCCGGAGCCGGTGCCCGAGAAGGGCTTCCTCAAGAAGCTGTTCGGCCGCCGCTGACGACAGCAAGTGACCCGACAGGGCGCCTCGCACCGCCAAACCGGCCGTTAGCCAGCTCAAAGTGCCCCGTCGGGTCACCCCCAGCACCCAATAGGGCGCTCGCGGGTCATCGCCACCACCAACGGGTGGAGAACACCACCCATGACGGTGGCTAAACCCACCCGTTCACGCCTCCGCGCCCTCGGCCCGCCCCAGCACCACCCCGCGGCCGCCGACGGCGACACGAAGTGACCCGGCGGGACGCGTCGCGCCGCCAAACCGGCCGTTAGCCAGCTCAAAGTGCCCCGTCGGGTCAACCCCGTCGACCAATGGGGCGCTCACGGCTCACCGCCACCACCAACGGGTGGAGAACACCACCCATGACGGTGGC